>DBME01000459.1:9151-10922 GCA_002298155.1 Holophagaceae bacterium UBA706
GCGTTGAACCACTTGACGGTGCCTTCGGACATGGTGCCTTCTTCCTGCGGGGCCTGGCCCCCTTTGCCTGGGATTGTTCTGGTCAGGGTCCTTGCCAGGCCAAGGTACCGGGGGGAGCGGAACTCCCGGGGGTGGAAGCATTGGGAAATCGGCCGTAAGGCGGATCGCCACGGAGAGGTTATCGCAGCGCCGATCCAACTTCAACGGGCCGGAGGGTTGGGTCCGGAACGGGTGGTGACGGCCCCCGCGGAGGGGGGCCGTGGGGCTACAGCTTGACGACGTTCGTGGCCTGGGGGCCCTTCTGGCCCTGGGCGACATCGAAGCTCACACGCTGGTTCTCCTGGAGGGTGCGGAAACCGCGGTCCTGGATGGCGGTGTGGTGGACGAACAGATCGGCGCCACCCTCGTCGGGGGTGATGAAACCGAAGCCCTTTTCGGCGTTGAACCACTTGACGGTGCCTTGAGCCATTGCTACTTCCTAGAAAAATGATCCTGGGGGAGAGGTGTTCGCCGCAGCGCCTCCCAGGTGAGGAGCCATGGCACCAGATAAGGTCCGCCCTAAGACGGACCCCCTGGTTGAGATGAGAAATAGATTAGAGCCATGAGAATAATATAGGAATCCGAAAAGTTCCCCAAGAATCCCAAAAAAAAAGAGCCTTTTTTCGAGGGGGGTATCACCCCCGGAAATTGGGCCTCCGGTCACAGCGCTTCCCAGGCAAGGCGCTAGACTGTTCAAAGCCTTTGGCACCCCATTTGATAAAGGACGTCCGATGATCCGAATCTCCGAACGCGCCACGATCTTCCCGGATTCCCCCATCCGGAAGCTGGTTCCCTTCGCGGATCAGGCACGAGCGAAAGGCCGGACGGTCTACCCGTTGAACATCGGCCAGCCCGACATCCCCACCCCCCGGCCCTTCCTGGACGCCCTCAAGGCCTACGACCGCCCCGTGATCGCCTACGGCAAGTCCGAGGGCGAGGCCCCCTACCGGGCGGCCCTGGCCGCCTACTACCTGGGCGCCGGCATCGAGGTCAAGGCCGACGACATCGTCGTCACCCAGGGCGGTAGCGAAGCCATCCTCTTCGCCTTCCAGCTGGCCACGGAGCCCGGGGACGAGGTGCTGGTCTTCGAGCCCTTCTACACCAACTACAACGCCTTCGCCCTGATGTGCGACATCCACCTCCGTCCGGTCAAGACCCTGGCCTCCACGGGCTTCCACCTGCCCTCGGACGAAGTGATCCGCGCCGCCGTGGGACCCCGCACCAAGGCCATCCTCGTGTGCACCCCCAACAACCCCACCGGCACCGTCTTCACCGAGGACGAGATGCGCCGCCTGGGCGCCATCGCCAAGGAGCTGAACCTCTTCGTCATCAGCGACGAGGTCTACCGGGAATTCTGCTACGAGGGCACCCACACCAGCATCCTGCACCTCAAGGGGCTGGAGGACCACGCCATCCTGGTGGACAGCGTCTCCAAGCGCTACAGCGCCTGCGGCGCCCGCATCGGATGCCTGGTGACGCGCAACAAGGAGGCCCGCGCCGCCGCGGTGCGCCTGGCCCAGAGCCGCCTGTGCCCCGCCGCCGTGGAGCAGGACGCGTGCCTGGCCATGGCCCAGCTGGGCATGGACTTCTTCGCGCCGCTGAAGGACGAGTACCGCCGGCGCCGGGACGCCACCTACGAGGGCCTGATGAAGATCCACGGCGTCACCTGCCTGGAGCCCAAGGGCGCGTTCTACATCATGGCCGAGCTGCCCGTGGCCGACTGCGAGTCCTT
>DBME01000459.1:10932-11129 GCA_002298155.1 Holophagaceae bacterium UBA706
CCCGGGCTTCTACGCCCGCGGCAAGTACGAGCAGTCCGGACGCGGCCTGAACCAGATCCGCCTCGCCTACGTCCTGGAGATCCCCAAGCTCAAGTCCGCCATGGACATCCTCGGCAGGGCCGTGGAAGCCTACATGGCCGGCAGCCCCAGCTAGGAACCCCTGGTCACCGGCGCCCGGGCCCCGCGGGTCCGGGCGC
>DBME01000284.1 GCA_002298155.1 Holophagaceae bacterium UBA706
TCGAATTCGCCGTCACGGCGGGGAAGGGCGGCCAGGGCCACCTGGACCTGGACGGCCTCACCCTGCGCATGCTCCCCCCCGAGACCCCCTACGACCGCACGCCCGAACCCAGCGCCTCGTCGTCCCTGCCGGACCATCCCCCGGCCCTCGCCATGGACGGCGCGCCCGCCACGGCCTGGATCTCCGCTGGGGAAGGCGGCTGGTTCCAGCTGGATTTCGGGGTGTCCCGGGAATTCGGCGGCCTCACCTTCGACTGGGCGGAGGGGGCCTTCCCCNNCTGTCCTGGACCACGGCCCGCACGGTGCGGGACGGCGCGGGGGGCCGGCGCAGCCTGGCCCTGCCCGAGGCCGAGGCCCGCTACGTGCGCATCGCCTGCACCCGCTCCAGCCAGGGCCGGGGCTGGGGCATCCGGGAAATCAACGTGAGGCCCCTGGCCTTTTCCGCCACCCCCAANNCCCCAACACGTTCGTAGAGACCCTGGCCCGGGAGGCTCCCCGGGGCGACTACCCGCGTTCCTTCCTGGGCGAGCAGGCCTACTGGACGGTCTTCGGGGTGGACGGGGGCGCCGACACGGGACTCATGGGCGAGGACGGCGCCGTGGAGGCCGGCCGCGGCCGGTTCTCCGTGGAACCCTTCCTGTGGAGCGGCGGACGTCTCCTGCGCTGGAGCGACGTGGAGACCAGCCATGCCCTTGAGAAGGGCTACCTGCCCATCCCCAGCGTCACCTGGCATAAGGACGGGCTTTCCCTGCAGGTCCTGGGCTTCGGATCCGGACCGGCCGCCGCGCCCGTGTTCCGGTGCCGCTACCGGGTCGCCAACGGGGGCGCGCGCCCCTGGAAGGGCACCCTGTTCCTGGCCCTGCGGCCCTTCCAGGTGAACCCCGCCATCCAGTTCCTGGGCACCCCCGGCGGCGTCGCGACCCTCAAGGGCCTGGCGCGGGAAGGGGCCGTCATCAAGGTTGACGGCAGGAATGCCCTCGCCGCCACCCCCGCGCCGGACGCCTTCGGAGCGGCCGCCTTCGACCAGGGGGACATCACCGGGTTCCTGTCCCAGGGGAAGCTGCCCCAGGCCACGGCCATCGAGGACCCCGAAGGCCGCGCCTCCGGCGCCCTGCGCTACGACCTGGAACTTCCCGCCGGCGCCGCGCGGGACATCGTCATCGACCTGCCCCTGCCCGGGGACGCCGTGGCGGCCCTGCCTCCCTTCGCCGAGGATCTCGCCGCCACCGCCCGCGCCTGGGACGAGAAGCTCAACCGCATCGCCATCCGCACCCCGGACCGGGTCCTGGACGACACCGTCCGGTCCTGCCTGGCCCACCTCCTGGTGAGCCGCCGGGGCCCGGCCCTCCAGCCCGGCACGCGCTCCTACGCGCGGTCCTGGATCCGGGACGGCGCCATCATCTCCTCCGCCCTCCTCCAGATGGGCCACCCGGACGAGGTGCGCGACTTCATCCGGTGGTACGCGCCCAACCAGTTCGCCACGGGCCGGATCCCCTGCGTGGTGGATCCCCGCGGGGCCGACCCGGTGCCGGAGAACGACAGCAACGGCGAGTTCCTCTACCTCCTGGCGGAGCACGCGCGGTTCACCCGGGACCTTTCCCTGGTGCGGGAGTTCTGGCCCAACGTCATCCGGGCCTGCGACTTCATCGAGGCCCAGACCGCCCTGCGCCGCACCCCGGCGTACCAGACCGGGGAGAAGGCCCGCTTCTACGGCCTCATGCCGGAATCCATCAGCCACGAGGGCTATTCGGCCCGCCCGATGCATTCCTACTGGGACGACTTCTTCACCCTCCGGGGCCTGAAGGACGCCGCGGAGATGGCCGGGCGCCTGGGCGAGACCGGCCTGCAGATCCGCTATGCCGCCCTCGAGGACCGCTTCCGGGTGGATCTCCTCGCCTCGCTGCGGGCCACCATGGCGCGGTTCGGCATCGACTACCTTCCGGGCTGCGCCGACCTGGGCGACTTCGACGCCACCTCCACCACGGTGGCCATCTCCCCGGGCGGCGAGCTGGAATGCCTGCCCCGGCCCGCCGTGGAGGCCACCTTCGAGCGGTTCTACCGTGAATTCGCCGCGCGCCGGGACGGCGCCGGCAAGGACGGCCGCTACACCCCCTACGAGACCCGCGCCATCGGCACCATGGTCGAGCTGGGCTGGACCGCCCGCGCCCACGAGCTCATCGCCGCCTACCTGCGGGACCGCCGCCCCGCGGCCTGGAACCAGTGGCCCGAGGTCGTGCAGCGGGACCCCCGCGCCCCGCTGTTCCTGGGCGACCTCCCCCACGCCTGGGTCGAGGCCGATTTCCTGAGGTCGGTCATGACCCTGTTCGCCTACGAGCGCGAGGCGGACCGGACCCTGGTGGTGGGCGGAGGCCTGACGGAAGGCTGGCTCCGCGATCCCGCCGGCGTCGCCGTGACGGGACTCCGGGTGCCTTCGGGGTCCCTGGATTTCCGGGCCCGGCTCCAGGACGGCAAGGTCGTGTTCGAACTCTCCGGCAAGCTGGACCTACCGCCGGGGGGCATCGCGGTGCGATGGCCCCTGGCGGGCGCCTTCCGTGCCGCAACCCTGGACGGCGCCGCCGTCCACGGCACCTCCGGGCTGGAGGTCGTCATCCGCGCCCTCCCGGCCCGCATCACCATGGAACGCTGATCCACCGCGTTCCCGCACGCCCCGCACCACCTTATTTGAGGAAGTGATGACCGATACCAATCCAAGGCCTGCCGCGACCGGAACCGTGACCCGGGAACAGATGCTCACCACCACCCCCCAGGGACACCTGCTGGCCGACGGCGACTATGCGGTGCTGGTCACCGCGGCGGGCACCGGTTTCTCCCGGTGCGGCGCGCAGCTCCTGACCCGCTGGGACGGCGACCCCGTCCAGGATGCCTACGGCAGCTTCCTCTACGTGAGGGACCTCGACCGGGACCGCCTGTGGTCCGCCGGGCACCAGCCGGTCCCCGGCCGGCCCGAGGCCTACGAGGCCCGGTTCGGCGACGGACGGGCCGTGATCTCCCGCATGGACGACGGCATCGTCACGACGCTGGAGGTGGCCGTGGCCCCCGGGTGCCGGGCGGAGCTCCGCCGGGTGACGGTATTGAACGCCACGCCATTGGAGCGGCGCCTGGAATTGACCTCCTACCTGGAGGCCGTCCTCAACGAGCGCGAGGCCGACGCGGCCCACCCCGGGTTCTCGAAGCTCTTCGTGCAGACGGAATGGGAAGCCGGAAGCCGCACCCTCCTGGCGCGCCGGCGCCCCCGCAGCGCCACCGAGGCGCCCCGGTGGATGTACCACTGGCTCTGTCCGGACAGCCGGGATGGAGCCCAGGCCTGCCAGTGGGAGACGGACCGCGTGCGGTTCCTGGGCCGGGGGCGGAACGTGGCCGATCCCCAGGCCCTCACCCAGCCCCTTTCGGGGAACGTGGGCAATGTCCTGGATCCGGTGCTGGCCATCCGCGCCCTGGTCATCCTGCCGCCGGGGGAGAGCCGGACCCTGACCTTCGGAACGGGGTACGCGGACCGGCGCGAGGAGGCCCTGGCGGTGGCCGGGCGCTTCGCCGCCCCCGCGACGGTGGAGGAGGCCTTCCAGGCCGCCGTAATACTGGCCCGGCGGGACCGGGAGGAATTGGGCCTCAGCCCCGAGGAGGGCCGGGCCCTGGACCAAGTCGCCGTGGACTTGCTTCACCTTCGCGCCCGCACCTCCGGCCCCGGCCGCGAGCCGGGAACGGTGCTGCCCGACCCGGCGCCCCTCCTTCGGGGGCCGGCTTCCAGCCCCCTGGTGCTTGTGCCGAGGGAAGGGAAGGGCCTCCAGCGTCAGGTGGCCGCGGCCCGCGCCCACTGGGCCCGGAACGGCTTCCACCCCCGGGTGGCCTTCCTGGGGACCTCGTCCACGGTTGCGAAGGGCGACGCCTACGCGGTGGTCCTGGACGAGGGATCCCTCACCGCCGATCAGCGTGACTCCCTGTTCAGGGCGGCCAGCCTGGTGGTTTCCGAACCCTTCCCCGCGGCGAACCCGGCGCTGGCCGCCAGGACCGCCACCAGGGAGCCCCGGTGCCTTCCCCTTGCCCCCGCCTCGGGAACCCGCACCCTGCCGCCGGTGGAGACCCTGCTGCACAACGGCCTGGGCGGCTTCACCACGGACGGGCGGGAGTACGTCATCACGGTGCGGCCCGGCGCCGGGGGGCGCCCGGAGCTTCCCCCCATGCCCTGGACCAACGTCATCGCCAACGAGCACTTCGGGTTCCTGACCAGCGAACGCGGCACCTCCGCCGCCTGGTCGGGGAACAGCCGCCTTCACCGCGTCACCCCCTGGTTCAACGATCCCGTGGAGGACCCCCTCGCCGAGGCCTTCTACCTGCGGGACGAGGACACCGGGGCCTACTGGTCCCTGACCCCGGGCCCCGTGGACACGGGCATGCCCTTCCGGGTCCGCCACGGCTTCGGCTACACCACCTGGGAGGCCCTGGGGGCCGGGCTGGACATGGAGACCACGGCCTTCGTGCCGTGCCACGATCCGGTCAAGCTCACGCGGATCCGCGTGGCCAACCCCGGGGACCGCCCCCGCAAGCTGAGCCTGTTCTCCTACGCTCAGCTCGTGCTGGGTGACACCCAGGACCGCGCGGCCCGGTGGGTCGACACGGTGTGCGACGATGGCGCCCTCTTCGGATGGAGCCTCCAGGACGGACCCCTGGCGGGGCAGGTGGCCTTCGCCGCCGTGGCCGCCGACGGGGCGGCACGGACAGGCACCACCGACCGCGAGGCCTTCCTGGGCCGCTTCGGTTCCCTGGCGCGGCCCCGGGCGGTGACCACCTCGGAACGCCTCGACGGCGCCACCGGGGCCGGGCACGAGCCCTGCTTCGCCTTCCAGGTGGACCTCGACCTGGCTCCGGGGGAGACCCGCGAGGTGGTCATCGCGCTGGGTGAAGCCGGGAGCCTGGAGGAGGCGCGCCGCCACGTGGCGCGGTACCGCGAGCGCGCCGCGGCCAGGACCGCCCTGGCCGAGGTTCACGCCTTCTGGCGGGAGACCCTGGGCGCCCTGAAGGTGCGCAGCCCCGAGCCGGCCATCGACCTCATGGTCAACGGCTGGCTGCCCTACCAGAACCTCTCGTGCCGCATGTGGGCGCGCACCGCCTACTACCAGTCCGGCGGGGCCTTCGGGTTCCGCGACCAGCTGCAGGACGCCTCGGCCCTCATCTACCTGCTGCCCGGCCTCACCCGCAGCCAGCTCCTCCTGCACGCCGCCCACCAGTTCCGGGAGGGCGATGTCCTCCACTGGTGGCACCCCCCCGTGGAGCAGGGCATCCGCACCCGGTTCGCCGACGACCTCCTCTGGCTGCCCTACCTGTCGGCCTTCTACCTCGAAAGCACGGGCGACTGGGACCTGCTGGACGAAACGGCGCCGTACCTCACGGCGCGGGCCCTGGAGCCCGGCGAGGACGAGGCCTACCTGGCCCCGGAGGATTCCGGCGAGCGGGGTGACCTCTACGACCACTGCTGCCGGGCCCTGGAGTTGTCACTGAGCCGCACCGGCAGCCACGGCCTGCCCCTCATGGGCACCGGCGACTGGAACGACGGCATGAACCGCGTGGGCCGGGGAGGGCAGGGGGAGAGCATCTGGATGGGCTTCTTCCTCTACGCGATCCTGGCGTCCTTCCTGCCCATCTGCCGCCGGCGCGGCGACGGGGCCCGGGCGGACCGCTACCAGGAACGCATGGGGCAGCTCTCCCGCGCCCTGGACGAAAGCGGCTGGGACGGCGGCTGGTACCGCCGGGCCTACTACGACGACGGCACCCCCCTGGGTTCGGCCTCCAACACCGAATGCCGCATCGACTGCCTGGCCCAGGCCTGGGCCGTCATCTCCCGGGCCGTCCCCGAGGAGCGTGCGCGCCTGGCCATGCGGGCCGTGGAGGCGCATCTGGTGGACGGCGGCGCGGACATGATCCGCCTGCTGACGCCGGCCTTCGACACCTGCGACCACGACCCGGGCTACATCAAGGGCTACATTCCCGGCGTGCGCGAGAACGGCGGCCAGTACACCCACGGCGCCCTGTGGGCCGTGAAGGCCGTGGCCGAGCTGGGCGACGTGACCCGGGCCGCGGAGCTGCTCACCATGCTGAGCCCCGTGACCCACGGGCGCACCCCGGCCCAGGTGGCCACCTACCAGACCGAGCCCTACGTCATCGCCGCGGACGTCTACGGCGTGGAGCCCCTGGTGGGGCGCGGCGGCTGGACCTGGTACACCGGGTCCGCGGGCTGGATGTACCGCGTGGCCATCGAGGATGTCTTCGGGTTCACCTTGGCGGGTGCCGACGGGGCCCTCCTCCGTCCGCGCCTCCCGGCCACCTGGAACGAGGCGGCCCTCCACCACCGCCCCGCCGGGGGCCAGGATCCCTACGAGATCCGCCTGGAGCGGGTTCCCGCCGGGGCCGGACCCGCGGCCACCCTGGACGGCGCCCCGCTGGAAGCGGGTCCGGAGGGCATAAGGATCCCCTACCTGCGGGAAGGCCGGGAGCACGTGGTGCGCATCAAGGTGACGGCATGAGCGGCTTCCCGAAGGACTTCCTCTGGGGCGCGGCCACCTCGGCCTACCAGATCGAAGGCTCGCCCCTGGCCGACGGCGCGGGGCCCAGCAACTGGCACCGCTTCTGCCACGCCGCCACCGCGGGTCCGCTGCTCCACGAGAACGGCGACGTGGCCTGCGACCACTACCACCGGTACCGGGAGGACATCGCCCTCATGAAGGACCTGGGGCTGCAGGCCTACCGGTTCAGCCTCTCCTGGAGCCGCATCCTGCCCGAGGGCAGGGGACGGGTGAACCCGGCCGGGCTGGACCACTACAGCCGCCTGGTGGACGCGCTCCTGGAGGCAGGCATCCAGCCCCTGGCCACGCTCTACCACTGGGACCTGCCCGCGGCCCTGGACGACCAGGGCGGCTGGCTGCACCGCGACTGCGCGGGCTGGTTCGCGGACTACGCCCACCGGGTCTGCGGAAGGCTGGGAGACCGGGTCACGGGGTGGGCCACCCTGAACGAACCCTGGGTGGTGGCGCACGAAGGCCATCTCCAGGGCACCCACGCACCCGGGCACGCCTGCCCCGGGGAAGTGCCCATCGTCTCCCACAACCTGCTCCGCGCCCACGGCATGGCCCTGCAGGCGGGGCGGGCCGCGGGGGCCCGGAACCTGGGGCTGGTGGTGAACCTGGAACCCAAGTACCCGGTGTCGGACCGGCCCGAGGATCTGGCCGCGACGCGCAGGGCGGATGCGTACATGAACCGGCAGTACCTCGATCCGGTCTTCCTGGGCCGCTACCCGGCGGAGCTGGCGGAGATCTTCGGGGCGGACTGGCCGGAATTCCCGGAGGACGACTTCAAGGTCATCGGCGAGCCCATGGATTTCCTGGGCATCAACTACTACTCCCGGAGCCTCACGCGCCACGATCCCGCCGCGGCCTTCGGCCAGTGGAGTTCCGAGCGCCACCCCACCAACCCGCGCACGGACATGGACTGGGAAGTGTTCCCCCAGGCCCTCACGGACCTCCTCGTGGACGTCCAGGCCCGGTATGGGGAGATCCCCATCCTCATCACCGAGAACGGGGCGGCCTACACCGACCCGCCCTCGGTGGTGGGCGAGCCCCAGGACCGCCTGCGGGTGGAGTACCTGCGTTCCCACCTCCTCGCCCTGCGCGAGGCCATGGACCGCGGCGTGGACGTGCGGGGGTACTTCGCCTGGTCCCTGCTGGACAACTTCGAGTGGGCCTTCGGCTACGCCAAGCGTTTCGGCCTGGTGCACGTGGATTTCGCCACCCTCAAGCGCACCCCCAAGGCCAGCGCCCGCTATTATTCCGATGTGATCCGTTCCGGCGGCGCCACTCTGGCGCCCTGACCCCTAGGGGAGAACCGATGCTGCCATTCACGCGTACCCTCCGGGCCCTGCTCTCCGGCCTGGCCCTGCCCCTCGTCGCCAGCTCGCCACGCTTCCTGGAACGGAGCGTGGTGGTGGAGGGCCAGACCTACCGCTACCAGGTCTTCGTGCCGGAGAAGCCGGCGCCGGGGCCCGTGCCCCTGGTGCTCTTCCTGCACGGAAGCGGCGAGCGGGGGGCGGACAACACGGCGCAGCTGGGGCAGGGGCTGCCCCCCTGGCTCGCCGCCCACGGCGAGGCCTTCCCGGCCCTGGTGGTGATCCCCCAGGCGGGCGCCGAGGAGGTGTGGACCGGCCGGGCATCCCAGGCGGCCATGGCCGCCCTGCGGGCCACGCGCCTGGAATTCAAGGGCGACGCCCGCCGCACCTACCNNTACGGCTCCTGGGAGCTCCTGTTCCGCCATCCCCGCACCTTCGCGGCCGCCGCCATCATCTGCGGAGGCGTGGAGCCCCTCGGCGAGCTTCCCGCGATTCGCCTCCACGGCCTCCCCGGCCGCGCCGACCCCTTCCGCCACACCGCCGCCCACATCGGCCGCACGCCCGTATGGATCTTCCACGGGGGGGCCGACGATGTGGTCCCGGTGGAACAATCCCGCCGCATGGCCGCCGCCCTCAAGCAGGCGGGGGTGGAGGTGAAGTACACGGAGTTCCCGGACGTGGGCCACGGGTCCTGGAAGGGGGCCTATGAAACGGACGGGCTCTGGCCGTGGATGTTCGGGCATTCCCGGTAGAAAGGCCTCCGGTTACGCCGGCCGGCTGAGGTAGGTGCGGAAGCCGTCCCCCACCCTGCAGCAGGCGCCCAGGACGCCCTCCGCCCCCAGGTGCTCCAGCAGGGGCGCCGGTTCGAAGGTGCTGGCCACCACCACCGTGGCGCCGGCGGGATGCTGGGCCAGGGTCTGGCGGATGCGGGCCAGGGGGTGCTCACCGGCAGCCAGGAGGATCGCCGCGTCCAGTTCCAGGACCACGCGTTCGGGTTGGAACCAGGACGGGGGTTCGTCCGCGACCTTAGTTTCGGGCTGGATCAGCATCACGCACCCGCCTCGGTGTCGTACTGCAGGAGCCGGCGATCGCCCTCCAGGGCCCGCAGGCGGGTCAGGTCCTGGGTGACCTCCAGCGTCCCCAGGTAGGCCCCGTCCGCGTCACGCACCGCGAAGTAGCGGATGTGGAGGAACTTGCCGCCCAGCTGCAGCCAGAACTCGGCAACGCTCTGGCGCCCGGCCTTGAAGTCCGAGAGGATCCGCTCCACCGTGGCCAAGCTCTTGGGGGGATGGCAGTTGGCCACGTTCCGGCCGATGATGGCCCGGCTGCGCTCGAAGACGCGCTCGGGACCTTCGCTGAAGAAGCCCACCCGGTCCTCGGCGTCCACGAAGGTCAGGTCCACCGGCAGGTGGTTGAAGATGCCCAGCAGCTGCTGGAAGGAGAGGTTCCCGCTAGGGAAGCGCACCGCCTCGGCCGCGGGCAGCTCGATGGCGTGGGCCGGCAGCTCCGCCACCGGCGGCCGGTACCCTTCGGCGGGCGCCACCAGGCACCAGCCGTAGTCGGCGCTCTGGGTGAAGATCTCGCCCCATTCCTCCTCGGTGAACAGCGCCAGGGCCATGGGCAGGAGGATGTGCTCCTCCTTGTAGATCATGCTCTCCACCGCGGCCAGGGCCGGCTCCAGGAGCGTTCCCGCCACCAGCTTCAGTTCGGCGCCGCACAGGCTCTCCTCGCGCAGGGCCCCCAGGGCATCCTTGAGCTGGCCGCGCACCTCGTCGTCCTTGGCCCACATGACCTTGGAAGGCCCGGTGTTCCCGTGGCGCTCCAGGATGCTGAAGACCAGGTGCTCCTTGCGCCGGTAGTGCTTCTCCACGTCCAGGACGGGGTTGACCGTCTCCAGCAGGGCCAGCCGGAGTGCGGTGGGGGTGCCGTCGTCGGGCAGGGAGGCCACGGATTCAGCCACGGCGCGCACGGCGGCGATGGCCTGGTCCAGGGCCCGGTTCTCCCGGCGGAAGGTGTCCACCGGATGGCCCGGTGCGACGTCCTTGGGCGCCTTGGGCTCGCTCAGGACATCCTGCAGCACCGAGGCGTGCAGGTCGCACATGGAGCGCACCTGCTCCGCGGTGAGCCCATCGGCCATGAGCTGCTGCTCCATGGCGGCGATCTCCATGGGCTCCACGTCCGCGATGAGGTTCTTCAACTGCCCGCGCACCGCCTCCGGGGCCTCGCCCCGGTGCAGGTGGAGGATGACCTCCTTCAGCGTCTTGATGCGCATTTCCTGGTTGTTGATGAGTTCGCTCATGGCCGCTCCGTGACAGGTGCCGATGGACCAGCATCGGGCCGGGGCGGGGGGCTCACCTTGACGGGCGTCAAGTCATGAGAATAATTCTCAAAAAGGATTTTGAAGGCACTTCCTTTTCCGCGTCACTCCGCAAGATAAGATCCTGTCGGATTCAGGCTCAGGGCTGAGACAGGATGAATCTCAGCTGGCGCATGGAGGACTACGACTTCAGCCTCCAGCCCAGCCAGGACCGCCGCCTTGTGGCGGAGTTGGAGACGGGGCGTTACGTCGCCAATGCGACGAATGTCCTGCTCCTGGAGCCTCCAGGCGTGGGAAAGACTCATCTGGCCGTCGGCCAGGCCCGGAAGGCCATAGAGCAGGGCTACAGCGCCCGATTCATCCATGCCGCGGACCTGGTCCATCAGGTGGCGGCTGCCTCGGATCACGGGGCGCTGGAGGAGGCCCTGAGGTTATTTGCCCGCCCCCACATCCTGGTTGTGGACGAACTCGGCGACCTGCCCATGGAGCGCCGGTCAGGGCATCTGTTCTTCCATCTGGTGCGGAAGCGCTACGAAAAGGGCAGCCTGGTGATCACCAGCAACCAGCCCGTGGGCTCATGGGGTGAGATGCTGGGGGGCGAAGTGGTCGCGACGGCCTACGGCCTCCGCTCCGGACACCCCGGCGGCTTCAATTCCCAACTACCAGGTGGGTCAATTCTGATGTCGCTTGACAGAGGCGAACATCCTCCCTGAGTTGGAACGACCCACAAGCTGGGTGCCTTTAGCTAAGGGGTGTGTGCTCAAGTTCGCCCAACAATTGGATTTCAATGAACGAAGCTAAGATTTGAGACCCTTGCCAGGAACAAACTGTGCGCGTGCCCTGTCCTCCATTCTGGCCAGAAAACTAACCTCGAAGGCAGTCCTGACAGCCGGGGGGGGCGGTTCACGCGCGAGTGCCGTTTTTGCTGGGCGTTCAAATCCTGAAGTGAGAGGAAGATCCGGAAAGGTTGCGATATATACCAAAATCCCCAAGTCGAAAAACCAGTCAATACAGCTTGTAGTATTTGCGTAGAATTAATTCTAGTGCCGGAATATTCATTTTCATCATTTCGAGTTTGCTGGTAACACAGTTACCTTCTGAGTCTACTATGTATGTTATGCCATTAATTATGGCTTTTAGCCGAATCCGCTGAAGATTAATTTGAAAATGGGTAACCCTTTCTGCTTTTGAAAACTCCGCGATTAGGCTTGAAAGGTCTTTTTCGCTGAGATTACTCCTCTCATCACCGGAAGAAATAAAATCCGGTGTGATGGCACCCCCAGTCTCGACTGTAAAACTAATATAGTAGATCTTTGCATCCTGTGAGGTCGGTGCGCCGATCAAAATTGAACTTATCAGGAGGCTTAATAAAATTGGATAAGATTTCTGTTTCAGCATTACAGGCTCCTTTGTCTGAAGGTCTATTGAGGCGGTTCTTTTAACTGTTTTATAACCCAATCGTATGTTGTTCTTTTGGGCTCCCCCTTGTTCTGTCTCCATTGGTTTTCATTCTTAATGATGTTATCCATTCCTTGGGGTCCCGAATCCTTTGTATGCTCAGCGTCACCGTGCCGAAAGGAGGCGGGATGGCCTTTCTCCTGGTGATCCATCCGGGAAGTTACGGCGCTCTTCAGAAGGATCTTCCGTATCCTCTGATGAGGGGTTTGGCCCCTGGTTCGGTCCCCGGGGGAAGGTTCAGGGCCGTGACAGGATGAGTCTCAGCTCATCCGCGGTCAGGGCCCGGGTGGCCCCGCAGCCTTCCCAAAGTGGCTGGAAGGCCTCGAGAAGCCGCCGGTAGCTTTTCGCGACCGGATGATAGGACTCCAGATCCCGGCCCGAGAACCTCGCGAAGCATCCGATGTGTTCGATCAGGAAGCTGGCCACGCTTCGGTAATCCCGTTCCCGGCGGCCATCGAACCCCTGGAATACGGCCGGAAGGAGGTTTCCGTCCCTGCGGAAAGCCTCCTGCTCGCCCGGGGCCAGGGCCGCGAACGCGTCCTCGATGCAGGACCACATATGGAGGATGTCCGCAATTTCCTGGACGAGAGGAGACGCGTCCTCCTTGGGCTCCGGGGGGAACCCGGCAAACCGTGGATGGTTGCTCCACGGGGCTCCGGATGCCGGGGATTCACGGGCGGGACCCGACTCCCCTGTGGAGCGGGCGGCCAGGGCGGTTGATGGACGGATGGTGGAAGGGGCTTCGCCCGTCGTGAGGATCATGTTTCGTCCTTCTGCATACTAGGACGGCGGAAGGCAGGAAATATTGCAGGGAAATCCGCCGGGAATTGACGTGCGCGGTAGCCTCTTGCCCAGGGAGGTGCCGGGATGGAACTGCCAGTCGGGGCCATGGGCAGGCTGTTTCTGGCATCGCTCAAGGCCTGCTTCACCCACCGGGCTTCCAGCAAGGCCGCAGCACTGGCCTTCTACACCCTGTTCTCCATGGCGCCGATCGTGGTGCTTGCCATTGCCGTCGCGGGCTATTTCCTGGGGGCGCAGGCCGCCCAGGGGGAGATCTTCGCCCAGCTGAAGACCCTGGTGGGGCCTTCCGGCGCCGCCGCCATCCAGAACCTGGTGGCGGGCGCCAAAGTGCCCTCCGGCGGCGGCGCCACCGCCCTGGCCCTGTTCCTGCTGGCCATCGGCGCCACCAGCGTCTTCGCCGAACTGAAGGACAGCCTGGACGAGATCTGGAACCGCCAGGTGCCCGTGCCGACCGGGGTGCTCGCGGTCCTGCGGGCCCGCATCCTTTCCTTCGGTCTGGTCCTGGCCCTGTCCTTCCTGCTCCTCACGTCGCTGGTGGTGAACACGTCGCTGGCCCTGGCCTCCCACTACTGGGCCGGCGTCTGGGCCGGCTCCCTCTGGTTCTTCGAAAGGCTTTCCACCGTGGTCACCTTCGTGGTCATCGCGAGCCTTTTCGCGGTGATCTACAAGATGCTGCCGGAAGTGACCCTCTCCTGGCGGGACGTGGCCATCGGCGCACTCACCACGGCCATCCTCTTCAGCCTGGGCGAATACGCCATCGCGACCTACCTGCGGAGCGGCGCGGTCAACACCAGCTTCGGCGCCGCGGGCTCCCTCGCGGTCCTGCTCATCTGGGTCTACTACTCGGCCCAGGTCTTCTTCCTGGGCGCGGAGTTCACCCGGGAATATGCCCTCACCTTCGGTAGCCTGCGGGGCTAGCATCCCTTATCCAATGACCGCCGAGGGCGGCACGGTGCGGGGGGGCTCGATGGGGGAGGGGATTTCCGGTGCCTGGGGCTCCAGGGGCCGCGTGGGCTCCACGTAGGGCGAGGGAGAACCCGGGTCGTTGGGTTTCGGGGGAATCTCCGGGGGATGGGGTTCAAGGGTCACGGGGGCCTCCTGGAGTCAGGAGGGAGCAGGTTCGATGCCAGGATTCCGGAACGACATGTAAACGCGTTCGGATGGGCTTGAGCCGGACGCGGCGCGGGCCCGGAGACGCATCCCACGGGGCCGCGCATGGGCCGACGCTCCGCGTAGGCGATCATTCTGACCGGATGCCTCTGCCAATCCGACAACCCAGGGATGAGCCCTCCCGCAGCCGCGGAACCCCAGGGCGGTCGATGCGGACCTGCTACTTGCTGCTGGTCTCCGCCTTGACGAGGACCGGCGGCAGGCCCGACTCCGACATCATCGAGCATCGCCATTCGTTGTTGCGCTTTTCGTAGACGTAGGCGCCGGCGTAGGCTTCCTGCTTCTGGATGGAGCCGTCCTTCATGACCAGATTGTCAGCCCCCTGCCACACGTAGATCGCCTTGTCGGGTCCCAGCACGAGCACCTTCTCCATCTGGATCGTGAATTTCTGGCTGGCCAGCTGGGCCTGGAACTCGCGCCACGCCTTCTTGAACTCGTCCAACGTCATCACCTTGCCGTCGGGCATGATGAAGACGAAGTCGGACCCTTCCCAGAACCACCGTGGGTCGCAGGGAACGACCTTCTCGGCCTGGGCGAAAAGGTTCCGTTGGACCTGGAGGACCTCCTGGCCGACGGCGGCCTTCTGGGCCTCCGTGAAGGGGGCTGGCTTCGGGTTGCAGCCCGTGAGGCCGATGAGGGCGGCCAGAACCATTGGGGTGAAAGCGCGTGACAACATGGAGGACTCCTCCGATGGAGGTTTGAACGAGGGCGACGGAGGTCCGGCCGGGGTCGCGGACCGCACCCCCGCCTCCATCCCGGCCGGGATGGCGTCTGCCCCTGAATCGCATCATGGGATTCGGCGTTCAAGGAATTGCCATCCGGGAAGGGCGCTACTGGCTTCCTTGGCCTTCTCCTCGGATCAATGCCAAGGCAGCTGCCGGTCGGGATGGGTTCGGAACGGGGACCATTCTTGGCACGCCTGGGATCCAGATCAAGGGAAATCACGTGAAACAGGTGTCGCGAAAGAACTCTAGAAGGCGACCCTCCACCCATTGACGGCTTTGACACCGCAACGGGGGAAGTGGTGAGTTGGCCTTAACCAGCCTATGCCTTGATGTGGTTGGGTAGCTGGTTTTCAAGGCCGACTTATGAGGGTAACGGGAAGCAGTATTTATTATTAATGCAAGAGTTCGCGGTCCCACCCGGTACAATGGAACCTTCCCACCCATTCCCAGCCATTGGACAATTCCCCACACCCAGACCATCGGTGCGACCACATGTTCCCCGCGATCCGCGCAATCACCATGACGGCTTCTTTACTTGCCGCAGGCGTTCCGCAGCCTGCCCTCCCAATCCTCCCCAATGGCACGGGAGGAATTAAGGCAAGGGTCATCGGGCGTACCTGCGGGCCCATGCCTGGAGCCCAAGTCATCCTGTCACTGCCGAATGGTCGTTCTTGGGTCGCCTTGACGGGTCCCGACGGTCGATTTAAGGCAGGAGGACTTCCTCCTGGCACCTACGAGATCCGTTGCAAACGACCCGGCTATGAAGGGGACTACCGAGACGGGGTCGTAATCAAGGCCGGCGCATGGCTGTTGGGCCCCCCGAAAGGCATTGATGGGCGCGATACTGCTGTAATGCCAAAACTTGATTTTGTTGGCGATAATGTATACGTCTACGAATCCGGGGCCGGCCAGATGACAGTCATTACCCGGGAAGAGATGGAAAGGCTTCCGCTTTAGGCGAGCCGCCCCGAAATCCCAACAAACCTTTCCCAGTCCATCCACCATGCCCAATCGGGCGGAAGAACTGCTGCCCATCATCCGCACGGTGGCGAAAGGACTAACGGAGGGTGAGGCACACCACGTCGACTTCCTCAAAAATGCTGCCTCGTCGCAGGGGAATACGCTGCAGATCGCAGGACGGTTTTAAGGACGGTTTGGGGTTGGAGGCCATTCTGAGGCTGCCAGCCCAGAACGAAACCCCCTGAAGTTTTTGACTTCAGGGGGTTTGTTTGGTGGAGCTGAACAGGATCGAACTGTCGACCTCCTCATTGCGAACGAGGCGCTCTCCCAGCTGAGCTACAGCCCCAGGAACATCCAGTTTACCTAGCGGCATTATTTCGTCAATGGCCGGAGCCCTTGCCTCCTGGGCCGCTGGACTCCACACTTGGGGCATGACCATGAAAACTTTCAAGATCCTGG
This sequence comes from Holophagaceae bacterium UBA706, assembly GCA_002298155.1. Classification (GTDB taxonomy): domain Bacteria; phylum Acidobacteriota; class Holophagae; order Holophagales; family Holophagaceae; genus Mesoterricola. Next base: position 15,781 of record DBME01000284.1, read on the forward strand.
CGCCGGCGCTTTTCGCGGGCTGTTTTTACACGGCTGCGGCCCAGGAGGGAATTCCCGGGGTCTGGGCCATGCCGGATCTCGGCTTCGATTACGGCCACCAACACCTCAACGTGCCGGTTCCGGGCGCTCCCGCCAAGCCACGCGGGGCGGCGCCCTCGCAGCCCATGCGCATGGCGGGTTCGGCCCGGGTGGAAGTGTGGGGTGACATGGATCCCGTGGAGCGCCTGCGGGTGTTCCGCCTGGAACTGGCGCCCTTCCTGGCGCGTTCCTTCCAGCTGGGCCAGTCCAGCACCACCAACCGCCAGCAACTTGGCGAGTTCATGACCATGACGGCGGCCGATGTGCGGCCCCCCTCGGTGCCGCTGGTCTACTACAACGCCTACCGGCCCGTGGAGGACCCGGACCTGGCCCGGACAGGAATCCATGTGGGCATCACCGGCAACGCGACGGTGACGATCTCCGCCCAGCCCCGCCGCTGATCCCGCGCCACGTAAAAGGGGCCGGAACCGCGGTCTTCCGCGTTCCG
>DBME01000104.1:0-326 GCA_002298155.1 Holophagaceae bacterium UBA706
CGGCCCCCTCCATCTCCTCGGGCCCCCAGGACCTGACCGTCGCCGACGGCCAGCCCGCGCTGTTTTCCGTCAACGCCACCGGCACGGCCCCCCTCACCTACGTGTGGCGCCGCAACGACCAGATCGTCGCGGGCGTCAACGGCTTCAGCTATTCCATCGCCGCGGCGGACTATGCCACCTACAACGGCTCCCGCATCCAGGTGAGCGTCACAAACGCCGCCAACGAGACGATCCTCAGCCAGGTGGCCACCCTCACCGTCACCCCCGTGGCCGCCGCCGTGACCGACCCCGCCAACGCGACGGTCGTGGACGGCCAGCCCGCGAGC
>DBME01000104.1:355-18451 GCA_002298155.1 Holophagaceae bacterium UBA706
CCCCCAGCCACACCCTGTCCATCCCCGCCACCGTCTACGCCAATGACAACGGCGCGACCTACAAGGTCGTCGTCACCAACGGCGCCAACCAGACCGCCACCAGCGCCACGGCGACCCTCACCGTCACCCCCAAGACCACGAGCCTCACCGGCCCCGCCGCCATCACCGTCACCGATGGCCAGACCGCGGCCTTCAGCGTCACCGCCACCGGCACCCTGCCGTTCACTTACCAGTGGAAGCGCGGCGGCGTGGATATCGCCACCGCCACCGGCGCCAGCTACACCACCGGCAACACGGCCTACGCCACCGACAACGGCGCCCAGATCTCCGTGGACGTCACCAACGGCGCCGGCATCAAGACCTCCAGCGCGGCCGTGACCCTGACCGTCAATCCCAAGACCACGGTCCTCACCGGCCCGGCCAACCAGACCGCCGCCGACAAGGCCACGGCCACCTTCAGCGTCTCCGCCGACGGCACCGGCCCCTTCACCTACCAGTGGAAGCGAGGCGGCGTCGACATCGCCACCAACGGCACCAGCGCCAGCTACACCACGCCCACCCTGGACTACGCCGCCGACAACGGCGCCGTCTTCAGCGTGGCCGTGAAGAACGCGGCCAACGTCACCGTCACCAGCTCCGACGCCACCCTCACCGTCACTCCCCTGACCGTGACCTTCGACACCCAGCCCACGGGCGGGACCGTCGCGGCCGGCGGCAGCATCTCCTTCACCGTCGCCGTCAGCGGGACGGGTCCCTTCACGTACCAGTGGCAGAAGAACACGGTGGACATCCCCAGCGCTACCGCCGCCACCCTCGACCTGACCAATCTGGCCACCACCGACTCGGGCGACTACACCTGCAAGGTGACCAGCCCCGCCGGCACCTTCACCAGCGCCAAGGCCACCCTCGTGGTGCCCGCCACCGTCATCACCATCACCACCCAGCCCGTCGACACCAAGGTCACGGTGCCTGACAAGGCCACCTTCACCGTAGCTGCCACGGGCTCCAACCTGACCTACAAGTGGTACAGGAACGGCACCGTCATCTCCGGGGCCACCTCCGCCTCCTACACCACCGGCGCCACGGATCTCCAGGACGCCAACAAGACCGGGACCTTCAAGGTCGACGTCTCCGATGGCACCTCCACGATCACCAGCAACACCGTGACCCTCACGGCCGTGGCGCCCAACCCCTCGTACCCCGCGGGCGGCGAGCCGGTCCCCGTCCCGGCACGGGCCCTCACGGTCGTGCCCAGCCTGCACAACGACCCCGTCTACTTCCCCGCCGGCGCCTTCAAGGTCGGCTACGACGAGGCCCTGAAGAGCCCCGTGTGGACCGCCTACGCGGATTTCCCGGTCTCCGCCACCTTCGCTACCGGCGGAGGTGACTACCAGTTGGACGCCCGCCTGGCGGACCCCCAGGTCAAGCCCAGCGACATGGGCACGCACGGCGGCGACGGCTTCTACCTGACCAATGGCTTGGGCTACGACCGTGGCCACATGGTCACCCGTTCCGATGTGTCCTACCGGTACGGTCCCACCGCGGGCGATGACGCCACCTACATGTCCGACATGATGATCCAGGTTTCCGCCAATAATCAGAAGCTCTGGAACGACCTCGAGACTGCCGTGGGCGGCACTTCCACGGGCGGGGTCTTCAACAATGGCCTCACCGCCACCTTCGGCCGTGTCTGGATCTACTCTGGTCCCGTGTGGACCGGTACCACTTCCTGGTGGGTGCCCAGCATCGAGAAGTACACCACCGATCGTTCCAGTGTTGCCTCCGGCGTGCTCGCCATGGCTGTGCCCACCGCCAACTACCGCATCATGATCGCCGAGCCCGCCGCGGGACAGACGCTTCCCCGCGTCATGGCCTGGCTGGCCTCCAACCGCCCCTACACCAGTGGCGAGTCAGCGGATCTGTGGAAGTACGTCACCTCCGTCCAGCGCATCGAAAGCCTCACCGGCCTGGATTTCTTCCCCTCCATCACCCACGATGCCGCCCTCGCCGCCCTCAAGGCCGGCGTCGATGTCCGCGGCTGGGGCTCCACCTTCGAGAAGGCCACCGGTCCCAACGTCCACATGATCCAGCCCAGCTGGGACATCATTCCCCTGGTCGGCACCCCTGGCCAGTCCGGCGAAACCGTCACCGCCGGCACCACCATGACCCTCGAAGCCGCCGTCAGCCCCAACGCCGCGGGCGGCACCGTCAGCCCCGCGGACTGCACCTGGAACTTCGGGGACAGCACCGGTACGGCCACGGGCCTCACCACCACCCACGTCTACGCCACGACGGGCAGCTACACCCTGACCTTCACCGCCAAGGACAGCCTGAACCAGACCAACTCCATCTACCGCACCGTCACCGTGGTCGGCGCAACCTCCAACACCCCTCCGGCCACCACTCCGGCCGTCCTCGGGGACGTCACCGCGACCGTGGGTATTGCGATTCCTGCCAAGTCCTTCACCGTTTCCGACGACACCACCCCCGCGACCAGCATCACGATTGCCGCCACCTCCGGCAACCCGACCCTCATCGCCGATGGTGGCCTTTCCATCACCAACACCGCCGGAACGGTGAGCATCGCCTTCACCCCCAATGCGGGCGAAGTGGGTAGCTCCCTGATCACCGTCACGCTCACGGACCAGGACGGCGCCTCCACCGTCAAGACCTTCACCCTGACGATCGCGGCCAACAACCCGCCCACCTTCACGCCCAACGTCCTGCCCGATGTCAGCACTTCGGCCAGCGTCGCCAAGAACGTCACCTTCACGCTGGCTGATGACCTTACGTCGGCAGGCAGCTTGGTGGTGACGGCCACCTCCGGTAACCAGACCCTTCTTCCCAATGGCAATATCACCGTCGCCAACGTCGCTGGGGCCGTCACCCTGACCCTGACGCCGGCCACTGGGCTGACGGGCAGCACGCTTGTCACGGTCAATGCCACCGACGGGAACAGCGCCACGACGACCCGCACCTTCACGCTTACGGTCAACTCCGCATCCGCCGCGCCCAAGCTCATCATCAGCCAGTACTACGAAGGTGTGAGCTACAACAAGTGGATCGAAGTCACCAACGTGGGCGACGCCACCTACGATGCCTCCAGCGGAACCCCGATCTACGTCGGCATCTGGACCAATCCCAACACCACCAATACGTTCAAGGTGGCGCTGGTCACGGGAACCTTGGCTCCCGGCGAATCCCGGCTGTTCAAGAATTCCGCCGCGGCCCTTCCCTTGGATGCGAACCTCACCATTTCCGGTGCGGTGATCTCCGACAACAACATTTGCAACTTCAATGGCAATGACCCGTTGTTCCTCACCACAAGCTCCTCGTCGACCTCTGCCGCCTGGGATGCACGGATCGATGCGATTGGCGACCTGAGCTGGGGGACCGCGAATCCTGGTGTCGACAAGAGCTTCTACCGGAATTCGGGCGTCGGGCAGAACATCAACTACACCGCCTCGGAATGGACCCAGAAGACCAACGCCGAAGTGGATTCCGCCGGGTCTGCCGACAGCTGGCGCCTGGGCTACCATGTGAAATAGGTCTCGATCCCGGCCTCGGAAGTACAGCAAGGGCGGCTCTCCGGGGCCGCCCTTTGCCGTACGGATTCGGATCCCCGTCGCACGGCCTGATAGAATGCCTCGTGGAAATGGAACTGCCGAAGGCCAGGAGCGCGCATGGACATCAACCTTCCCAAGGCCGAGGAGCAGAAGCTCACCGCCTCCGTGCGCCGCTACCTCACCGAGAACTTCGGCGAGGACGTGGGTGATCTCAAGGCGGCCATGTTCCTGAAGTTCTGCCTGGAGGAGATCGCGCCCGTGGCCTACAACCTGGCGATCACCGACGCCCGGACCTTCATGACCGAGAAGATCCTGGACATGGAGAACGTCTGCTTCGCCACCGAAGGCGCCTACTGGACCAAGCGTGAAGGCGCGCGGGGCGTGGCCCGGCGTCCGGACCACCGGCGATAAATAACCGTGCCTCCATGAACGGTGGGGGCGTGCGGAGGAAACGTCTCTGCAAGGATTGAGTCCCGAACTCAACCACCTTGTCCGGCCCCGGGGCCGCGGAGACACGCATGACCGGCATCCCCACCATCCACCTGGGAGGCATCGACTGGACGATCCTCCTGGTCTACTTCACCTTCGTCCTGGGCATCGGCCTCCTGCTGAAGCGCAGGATCCGCACGTCCGCGGACTTCTTCCTGTCCGGGGGGGGCATCCCCGCCTGGATCGCAGGTCTCGCCTTCCTCAGCGCCAACCTGGGCGCCCAGGAGGTCATGGGCATGGCCGCCTCGGGGGCCAAGTACGGCATGATGACCGCCCACTTCTACTGGATGGGGGCGGTGCCGGCCATGGTCTTCGTGGGGGTGTTCATGATGCCCTTCTACTACGGCTCCAAGGCCCGCAGCGTGCCGGAGTACCTCAAGCTCCGCTACGACGAGAAGACACGCACCCTCAACGCCCTGAGCTTCGCGGTGATGACCGTCTTCTCCAGCGGCATCTCCATGTACGCCATGGCCCGGCTCCTGGACCTGCTGCTGGGGTGGAACTTCGACGCCTCCCTTTGGATCAGCGCCGGCATCGTCCTGGTCTACATCCTCCTGGGGGGCCTGACCTCGGCCATCTACAACGAGGTGATGCAGTTCTTCCTCATCGTCCTGGGCTTCGCGCCCCTCGTATTCCTGGGCCTGCGGGACGTGGGGGGCTGGGCGGGGCTGGTTTCGCGGCTCGACCTGGTGGCCGGCGGCGCCCGCAACCTGCAGGGGCAGCCCTACGCCCCCGGCTCCTGGACGGGCATCTGGGGGCACATGGGCTCCCCGGGCGCCAACCCCATGGGGGTCGAGTGGTTCGGCATGGCCATGGGGCTGGGCTTCGTCCTGTCCTTCGGCTACTGGTGCACGGACTTCCTGGTGGTGCAGCGGGCCATGGTGGCCGACAGCGAGGNNGAGGCCTCCGCCCGCAAGGTGCCCCTGGTGGCCGCGGTGCCCAAGATGCTCTTCCCCTTCCTCGTCATCCTCCCCGGCATGGTCGCCGTGGCCCTCACCCGCAGCCACGGCATCACGAATTTCGCCCTCCCTTTGCGCAACGGCGTCCTGGACTACGACATGACCATCCCCCTCATGCTCCGGCACTACTTCCCGGAGGGGCTCCTGGGGCTGGGCCTGACGGCCCTGATGGCCTCCTTCATGAGCGGCATGGCCGGCAACGTCACGGCCTTCAACACCGTGTGGACCTACGACCTCTACCAGGGGCGCCTCGCCCCCGGGCGCAGCGACCGCCACTACCTGCGCATGGGGCGGCTGGCGACGGTGGGGGGCATCCTGCTGTCCATCGGCGCGGCGTACATGGCGGCCCACTTCAACAACATCATGGACATGCTCCAGCTGGTCTTCGCGTTCGTGAACGCCCCGCTCTTCGCGACCTTCCTCCTGGGGATGTTCTGGAAGCGCACCACGGGCCACGGCGCCTTCTGGGGGCTGCTGGCGGGCACCGCGGCCGCGGCGCTCCACCATGGGCTCACCGTCCCGGCCGGGGCGGAGACCCTCTTCAAGGGGGGCTGGCTGGGCACCTCCCTCCATGGCTACCCCAGCGAAATGGCCCAGAACTTCTGGACCGCCATCTGGGCCTGGAGCACGTGCTTCTCCGTCACGGCCGTGGTGAGCCTCCTCACCCGCAGGAACCGCACCGACGAGCAGCTGCGGGGGCTGGTCTACAGCCTCACTGATCGCTCGTCTGATAGGCATCTCCCCTGGTTCCAGCGGCCCCTCCACCTGGGCGTGCTGGTGCTGGGCGCCGCCTTCCTGCTCAACCTCCTGTTCGCATAGGGAACCAACCATGCACCTCGACCTCCGCCTTCCCATGGGCCTGCTCTTCACGATCCTGGGGTCCCTGCTTGCCTTCGCTGGCCTGATCAGCCCCCCGGCGGACATCCAGCGCTCCCTGGGCCTGAACCTGAACCTGTGGTGGGGCCTCCTGGTCCTGGCCTTCGGGGCCGCCCTCCTGGCCCTGGCCTACCGGGCGCGGCCCCGGGACAGTTGAAAAGCGTTTCCGTATAGGCCTTTGCGATAGAAGATCGATACATTAATTTGTTTATAAATATGGCTAGTCGGTAAAATTTGGCCATCAACAACGGGTCTGGTATTCTTGATGAACACCCCCGGAACCGAGCACCGCTCCCACCGGGTACCCGAATGGAGATTGGTTTGGCTGGAAGAATACGCAGATCGCTCATCGTCATGGCCATCCTGGCCGTGGTGGTGCCCTGCCTGTCCCAGTCCTCCTCCACACCCCCGGCCAACCAGCCGAGCCAGGAGGCTCCCGCCAAGCCCGGCATGGTGGCGTCCCTCCTCTGGAAGGCCTCGGAATTCCTGGGCACCCCGTACCGCCACGGCGGCACCACGCCCAAGGGTTTCGACTGCTCGGGCTTCGTGCGCCACGTCTTCGGCACCTTCGGCATCCAGCTCAACCGCTCCTCCAGCGCCCAGGCCGCCCAGGGCGACCGGGTGAATCTGGAAGATATCCAGCCGGGCGACGTTCTCTTCTTCAAGACCCGGGGCCCCAAGGGTGGCATCAGCCACGTGGGCATCTACCTCGGCAACGGCGAGTTCATCCACGCCGGCGCCTGGGGCGGCCCCTCCAAGCGCGTCGTGAAGATCACCGAACTGGACAGCACCTACTATTCCAAGCGGCTGGTCGCGGCCCGCAGGTTCCTGTGCCCCACGGGCAACGTCTTTGACCTTCCGGACCAGCTGCTCCCGGCCTCCGGCACCCCGGCTCCGGCATCCAAGTAACGCCGGCCTGAACGGGGGAGCCATGAGACGGTTCGCAGCCATCTTCCTGATGTCCTGCCTGGGCTTGGCCCAGACGCCGCCGGCGGCCACGCCTGCCGCTCCACCCGCCCCCAAGCCCCCGGAGCCCCGCACCGTGACCATCGCCGCGGTGGGTGACACCATGGTGGGTTCCGTGTACCCCTCCCGGGCCGCCATGCCGCCGGAGGATGGCCGCCGGATCTTCGAGCGGGTCAAGGACCTCTGGACCGGCGCGGATGTGGTCATGGGCAACTTCGAAGGCACGGTCTCCTCGACGCCCTCCGCCGCCCGGGCCCTGGGCTCCCACTCCTACCGCTTCCTCATGCCCGTGGAAAGCCTCTCGATCTACAAGGACGCGGGGTTCAACGTCCTGAACGTGGCCAACAACCACGGCATGGACGCCGGCGCCCCGGGCCGCGCCGCCACCCTGCGCGAGCTGGAGGCCGCCGGCATCGCCCAGATGGGCAGCCTGGACCGGCCCACCACCGTCATCACCGCCGCCAACGGCATCAAGATCGGCCTCATCGGCACCGCGCCCCACATGGACTGCTTCCCCATGGACGTGGCCCAGGTGGCCGCCAAGATCCGTGAACTCAAGCAGGACCAGGGCTGCTCCATCGTCGTGGTGTCCATGCACGCCGGCGCGGAGGGGGAACGGGCCCTGCACGTCACCAAACGCCCCGAGCGCTACCTGGGCGCCGACCGCGGCAACGTCTACGCCTTCGCCCATGGCGTCATCGACGCCGGCGCGGACCTGGTGGTGGGCCACGGCCCCCACGTGCCCCGCGGCATGCAGATCTACAAGCACCGCCTCATCGCCTACAGCCTGGGCAACTTCGCCACCTACGGCATGTTCAGCGTCAAGGGCCCCGGCGGCCTGGGCCTGGTGCTCACCGCCGTCCTGGGCGAGGATGGCACCCTGCAGAGCTTCAAGCTCCTCTCCACCCATCAGGACCGGGGCGGCGAAGGCTGGTCCCTGGGCATCCCCGTGGAGCCGGACCCCGACGAGGGGGCCCGCAAGCTGGTGGAGGCGCTCAGCCTGAAGGATTTCCGCATCGACATCAGCGGCAGCTACGAGAACGGCGCGGAACCCGAACTGCTCCGTCCCCTGCCGCCGGACAAGCCCGCGAAGGCGCGGCCCTCCCGGGGCAAGGGGCACCGGCGGAAGCACCGCTGACCGCAGGCGGTTTGAGGCTGCGGGGCGGAAGGTCCCGCCATCCGACGACCCCTGGGGCCTTGCCCCGGATCTCAAGGCGCTGATCTTCGGGCGGTCGCTCCCCATGGAAATCGGCTTTTCCCAGGACGCGCCGATTTCGGCTAGGCTTAGCTATCTTCTTGCGAGGTATAGCCATGGGCCGGATCGTACCCCTCCTGCTAACCCTGGGCCTGGCCGGGACGCTCGCCGCGGGGGACCGCGTCACGGGCCGCGCCTTCGCCACCCGCTCCGAGGTGGCCGCCCAGCACGGCATGGCCTGCACGAGCCAGCCCCTGGCCACCCAGGTGGCCCTGGACATCCTCAAGGCCGGCGGCTCCGCCGTGGACGCGGCCATCGCGGCCAACGCCACCCTGGGGCTCATGGAGCCCACGGGCAGCGGGGTCGGGGGGGACCTCTTCGCCATCGTATGGGACGCCAAGGCCCACAAGCTCTACGGCTACAACGCCAGTGGCCGCTCCCCGAAGAGCCTCACCCTGGAGCACCTGCGGAGCCTGGGCCTCACGCACATCCCGCCCACCGGCCCCCTGCCGGTGTCCGTGCCGGGTGCGGTGGATGGCTGGTTCGCCCTCCACGGACGCTTCGGCAAGCTCCCCATGAAGACCGTCCTGGCCCCCGCCATCCGCTACGCGGACGAAGGCTTCCCCGTCTCCGAACTCATCGCCTACTACATGGAACGCAGCGTGCCCTCCCTGGGCCGCTACCCGGGCTTCCTGGAAACCTACACGGTGGACGGCAAAAGGGCTCCCCGCTCCGGCGAAGTGTTCCGCAACCCGCGCCTGGCCCGCACCCTCACGGCCATCGCCGAGGGCGGGCGCGACGCCTTCTACAAGGGCGACATCGCCCGCAGGATCGACGCCTACATGAAGGCCCAGGGCGGCTTCCTCAGGTACGAGGACCTGGCCGTCCACGCCGGCGAGTGGGTGGAGCCCGTGAGCGTGAACTACCGCGGCTACGACGTGTGGGAGCTGCCCCCCAACGGCCAGGGCATCGCGGCCCTGCAGATGCTCAACATCCTCGAAGGCTACGACTTCTCGAAGATCCCCTTCGGCAGCCCCCGCCACGTGCATCTCTTCACCGAGGCCAAGAAGCTGGTCTTCGAGGACCGGGCGATGTTCTATGCCGATCCCGCCTTCGCGAAGGTCCCCCTGGAAGGGCTCCTCTCCAAGGCCTACGCCGCCCAGCGCCGCGCCCTCATCGACGAGAACCGCGCGGCGAGGCGCATGGAGGCGGGCAACCCCGCCCTCAAGGACGGCGACACCATCTACCTCACCACCGCCGACCGCGACGGCAACATGGTCAGCCTCATCCAGAGCAACTACCGGGGCATGGGCAGCGGCATGACCCCCGGCGACCTGGGCTTCTGCCTGCAGGACCGCGGGGAGATGTTCAGCCTCCAGCCCGGCGAGGCCAACACCTTCGCCCCCGGCAAGCGCCCCTTCCACACCATCATCCCCGGCTTCATCACCCGCAAGGGCGAGGCCTTCCTGAGTTTCGGCGTCATGGGCGGCGAGTTCCAGCCCCTGGGCCACGTGCAGATCGTCATGGACCTCGTGGACTTCGGCATGAACGTCCAGGAGGCCGGCGACGCCCCCCGCATCTCCCACGACGGCTCCCCCGAACCCACGGGCGAGAAGGGCAAGCTCCCCGGCACCATCCAGCTGGAAACGGGCTTCCCCTACGAGACCGTGCGCGAGCTCATGAACATGGGCCACGGCGTGGGCTGGCTCCTGGGCGGCTACGGCGGCTACCAGGGCATCCGCTGGGACCCTGTGCAGAAGGTGTTCTTCGGGGCCAGCGAGAGCCGCAAGGATGGGCAGGCGGCAGGTTACTGAACGGATCATCCTGGCCGGTTCCCGGACCTCCCATGGCGGTGGCGATTGTCGTGGACAGGGACCGCCCCAGTTGCTCAGAATGACGAGTTCATTTCCTCAACATGAGGCGGATACCGATGGCTGACCTGTTGGCCAGAGGGGGAGAGGGGGCGTCCCTCGCCCCAGCCCCGCGATCCCTCAAAGGGATGCTCGGGGATGCCCTCAAGCTGCCCTCCAAGGGCGAGGCCAGCATCGCCTTCTGGCGGGAGCGCATCGTCGGGGTGATGGTCCTGGCGGGCGCCGTGGCGGGCTTCTTCGTCTACGTGCCCAGCGTGCTCCTTTGTCTCAAGGTCCATTTGTGGAGCGTCGCGGTGGTGGACACCCTGGCCTACGGCTGGGTCGTGGCCGCCGCCTTCTCCCCCCGCATGACCTGCAAGGCCCGGGCCTGGGGCTTCCTGGTCATGGACTACGCCATCGCCCTGGCCCTCCTGGTGCGCATCCCCTCCGTGGGCGCGGGTCTCCTCTGGCTGACGGCGCTGCCGGTGCTGGCCGCCATCCTGCTGGGGCTGCGCCCGGCCGTTATGACCTGGGCGCTGTCCGCGGCGACCCTCGCGGCCTGCACCGTGGCGGCCGCCCTGGGGGTTTTCGGCAGCCAATCCCTGGCTTCGCCCATGGCCTTCGATGTGGGCGCCTGGATCGTCAACTCCACCAACGCCCTCTTCATCAGCGCGGTGGTGGCCCTGCCCACGGCCCTCCTGCTGCGGGGCCTCGAGCACGCCCACAACGCCTCCCGGGAGGCCGAGGCCGAGCGCCACCGCCTGGAGACCGAGCTCCTCCACGCCCAGAAGCTGGAAAGCCTGGGCAGCCTCGCCGGCGGCGTCGCCCATGACATGAACAACATCCTGGCCGCCATCCTCGGACTGGCGTCGACCCTGCAGGCCAAGCACCCCGGCGACGATCCCCTGCAGAAGCCCCTGGGGATCATCCTGGACGCCTGCGAGCGGGGCCGGAAACTGGTGAGCAGCCTCACGGCCTTCGCCCGCAAGGAGCTGCAGGACGCCCGCCCCGTCGACCTCAACGAGCTGGTGCGGAAGGAGATCGAGATCCTGGGCAGCACCACCCGGCAGAAGATCCAGCTGATGGAGGATCTGGACCCGGCGCTGCCCGCCGTCCTGGGCGAACCGTCCGCCCTGGCCAACGCCCTCATGAACCTCTGCGTGAACGCCGTGGACGCCATGCCCGGCGGCGGCGTGCTGGGCTTCCGCACCCGGGTCGGCGCCTCCGGGGAAGTGGAGCTGACCCTCTCCGACACGGGCCACGGCATGGCGCCGGAGATCCTGGCCCGGGCCATGGAGCCGTTCTTCACGACCAAGCCCGTGGGCAAGGGCACCGGGCTCGGCCTCGCGGGGGTCTACGGCACGATAAAGGCCCACGGCGGCACCGTGGAGCTCCGCAGCGCCGCGGGCGAAGGCACCCGGGTCATCCTCCGGTTCCCGCCCTACGCCGCGCTGGCGGCGGACCCCGGCGCCGCCCCCGATGCCCGGGAAGCCCAGGCTCGGCCCATGCGGATCCTGCTGGTGGATGACGACGCCATCATCCAGGAGACGGTGCCGGCCATGCTCCAGTTCCTGGGGCACAGCGTCATGCGCGCCTCCCGGGGGCAGGAGGCCCTGGACCTGCTGGGGTCGGGCCTGCCCGTGGACCTGGTCATCCTCGACCACAACATGCCGGGCATGAACGGCACCGACACCCTGGGGCTCCTCAAGACCCGGTTCCCGGACCTGCCGGTGATCCTCAGCACGGGGTTCCTGGAACCGGAGCTGGAGGACAAGGTGCGCCAGGGGCACCGCACCTGGCTCCTGCCCAAACCGTTCTCACTGGTCGCCGTGCGGGAAGCCCTGGGGCGTGTGGCGGATGACGAAGTTGAAGCCCTCCGGAGCCACTGACACCGACCCGAGGTAAGGGTAGTTCAGCTCCACGATCGCGAAGACCACCAGGGACACCGACAGCCCCAGAATGGCGTTCATGATCAGCAGCGGCCAGAACCGCTCTCCGTGGAAGAACGCGCCGAACCCCAGGGCCAGCCACCCTCCGCAGATGATGACGATCCACAGCACGGCGGGCAGCCCCCTCCGGGCCAGGAGCAGCCGCGTGACCCGGGCCCGCTGGGCGTCGTTGAGGTTGGCCAGGATGTTCTGCTGGATGTTGCTGTCGGCGCTGGTGGCGGGGTCCAGGGCGTTGGCGGCGGCCCAGACCTGCTGGAAGGCCTCCACCGTCTCGGAAGAGCGCTCCATGCGCCCCATGGCGGGGTACTCCTGGTCCACCACGCAGCGCGCATAGTGCCCCACCGCCCCCAGGAGTCTGCGCACAGGGGGCGTGGGGTGGGGATGGGTGTTCAGGCTGCGGGCCACCGCCAGCAGGGCCGCGGACTCCTGCTCGCTGGTGAGGAGGGCCTGGTTGTAGGAATCCCACACGCTGATGGCCACGAAGGCCAGGAGGACGGCGTAGATCACCGCCAGGAACCCGAAGTAGGCCCCGGCCACCACGGGATCCTTGGGTTCGGGGCCGGGCGGGGGCTGGAGGCGCCAGCTGAGCAGTAAGCTGCCTATTGAAACAATCATAAAAATGGAAGCAACGGCCAGGAAGGCGAGGGCGGGGGGCCACAGGCAGATCCTGGCTGCAAGGGGCATGGATTCACACTCCTATTTGAATTCCAAAGATAAAATCCAAAAAAGGCCCATGCAAGATCGAAATATGATTAAATTATATCTGTTCGTCGATTGAAGGGAGGATCCCCGTGGTCAGCCATCCCCCCAGGCCCGTCCATCGCCCCGAGGGGCAGCGGGGCCCGCGGGGCTTGGCGTTCTGGGCCCGGTTCGCTGTGGCGGCCTGGATCCTGGCCTGCGCCCTATCGGCCGCGCCGGCCCGCCGGCAGGTGTCCATCGCCCTGGTCCTCTGGCGCGGCCCGACGCCCGCCGAAACCAGCTTCATGGACGCCCTGCGCAAGTCCCCGGGGCTGGACCCCCGCTTCAGCATCTTCGACGCCCAGGTGAGTCCCGAGCGCCTCCGCAGCCAGATCGCCCTGCTCAAGGGCCGGCGCTTCGACCTCATCTACGCCTTCGGCACCTCCGTCGCCAAGGCCCTCCAGGCCGAGGTGAAGGACACCCCCATCGTCTTCAACATCGTGGCCCGGCCCGTGGCCAACGGGCTCATCCGGGACTGGACCCATTCGGGCAACAACCTCACCGGCGTCTCCAACGCCGTGCCCATGGCCAGCGCCTTCCGGGCCCTGCACATCCTGATGCACATCCGCCGCCTGGGGTTCGTCTACTCCCCCGCCGAGCCCAACAGCCTGGCCCAGCTGGAGGAGGTGCGCGCCCAGGAGGCGCACTTCGGCTTCCGCCTGGTGCCGGTGCCCCTAAATCCGGGCCAGCCCATCCCCCTGACCCTGCACCGGCTCCTGGGGGAGAACGTCGACGCCGTGCTCCTGCCCTCGGATTCCCAGGTGCTGGTGCACGGCGCGGAGATCCTCGCCTACCTCAACCGCAACGGGATGCCCACCATCGCCACGGTCCCGGACCTGGTCAAGGAGCAGGGGACCCTGGTGGGCCTGGGGCCCGACTACCGCGCCCTGGGGCTCCTGGCGGCCCAGAGCGCCCGGGAGGTGCTGGAGGGCAGGGCGCCCACGGACATCCCGTCCCGCACCAGCGACCAGCTCGACCTGGTCCTCAACCTCCGCACCGCCAAGCGGCTCGGGATCAGCGTGCCGATCCAGCTGGTGAAGGTGGCCACCCTTGTCCTCTAGTCCTTCCATTCCGGGGTAGCGATGGCCTTTTCGACGGAGACCTTGCTGGTGCTGAGGGTGATCCTGCCCTCCTACTTCATCGCCTTCCTGGGCTACCTCCTGGGCCGGAGCACGGACCACAACCGCAAGCTCCTTTCGGACCTCATCTACCACGTCTTCTCGCCATGCCTGATCTTCTCGTCGCTGTCCAAGCGGGTCTTCAACGCCGGTGAGTTCCTCGCCCTGGGCATGTCGGCGGCCACGCTCATCGCGGTGATGATCCCCGTGGTGTGGGCCTTCAAGCGCTGGGCGGGGATCCCCGGGCGGGGGGTCTACCTTTCCACCGTCTTCATGAGCACCGGGAGCATCTCCCTGCCCATCACGCTCCTCCTCTACGGCAACGAGGGGCTCGCCAAGTCCGTGGAGTTCCACCTGGTGAACGTGTTCCTGCTGTATTCGCTGGGCACGTGGCTCGTGAGCGGGCGCGCCGGGTTCCTGCACCTGCTGCGGATCCCCACGGTCCCCGCGGCCGGGCTGGGCATCCTGGTGGCCACGGCCCCGGCCATGGGGCCCGCGGCCCTCCAGGGGGCCTTCGGGCTCCTCCTGAGGGGCGTGGAGATCGTGGCCTACGGGGCCATCCCCCTGATGATCCTGGGCTTCGGCTCAGCCCTGGCGGTGGCCAGGCCCGAGCACTTCCGCAAGGGGCTGGGGGGCGCGGCGCTGCGCATCGTGGGGGGACCCCTGGTGGCCTTCGCCCTGGTGGCCCTGGTGCGGTGGGCGGGGTGGTTCCCCGTGGACCGCGCCAAGGACGTCCTGACCTTCCTGGACTACCGCACCACCGAGGCCGTCATCGTCCTCAACGCGGCCATGCCCGGGCCCATCATGTCCTACATGCTCGCCCTGAAGTTCAACGCCCAGCCGGAGGAGGCCGCGGCCCACCTGGCCCTGGGGGCGGCGGGGGGGATCCTCACGGTGCCGGTGGTGCTGCACCTCATCCACCAGTTCATCTTCTAGACGAAGGATCCAACCTGCCTCAACGCGCTGGCCTTGCGTCGATCACCCAGCCCGGTGAGGCGGGTTGGAAGGGGGCCCGGGTCTCGTCCGCCCAGGCCGGCGCAGGCTCCAGCCCCGCGGCGCGTAGCAGGTCCGCCGCGTATCCGGGCCCCATGCGCCGGTGCTGCACCTCGCTCACCTGGGGCGGCCCCTCGAGGGGATGGAAGGTCGTCTCGAAGCGCACCCGTTCCGCGGAGGCCACGATCCGCCGCCGTTCCAGGCGCCCCGCGGGCGCGGCCAGGGGCGGCAGGTCCCGCGTCTGGCCCACGGGGGCGTCGCCGTCGTGGACGGCCTGGATCACCAGGTGTCCGCCGGGTTCCAGCAGGCCCCGCGCCTGGGTGAAGAAATCCAGCCACTGGCCGTCCTCGAGCAGGTGGGGCAGGGTCTGTCCCAGNNCCCGCCGCGGCGGCCAGGCCCTGCAGGTCCGCCAGATGCCAAGCGATGTCCAGCCCCTCCGCCAGGGCCCGCTCCCGGGCCACGTCCAGGAAGGCGGGTTCCAGATCCAGGCCGTGGGCACGCCGCCCCTGGGCCGCCAGGGCCCGGGGCAGGCTGCCCGTGGCGCACCCCGCGTCCAGGGTCGCGCCGCCGGGGCGCGAGAGGTCCAGCGCCAGGGCCACCCGGGCCGGGCGCAGCGGGAAGAGCTCCTCCCAGGATCCGGCCAGCAGGGGCCAGGGGGAGGTCATGGCTCCACCTGGAAGCGGTGGGTGGAGCGCCCGCTGTTCCAGGAGGCGAGTTCCCGGGCCGCCTCGGTGCACAGGCGCCGGGGGTCGGGCACGATGCCCACCCGTCCCAGGTCCAGGCGGTCCGCGTCCCAGCAGGCCCCCAGGGTGGGGTCGTCGGTGTCCAGGCCGTCGGTGTGGCGGCAGCAGGCCTCGTAGAGCAGTTCAAAGCGGTCGTCGTCCAGGGTGAACACGGTGCCCCGCAGCGACCGCGCGAAGTCCCCGCCCCGGCGGCCGTGGCCGTCATCGGTGCCCTCGTTCTGCCGCCTGGAATCATGGAAGAGCGCGAAGAGCACCACCACCTCCGGGTCGGCGCCGTTCACCCGGGCGATGGCCAGGCCGTTCTTGCGCACGCGGGCCCAGTGGTGGACCCCGTGGATGCCGTGGGGGGGCAGCGTGTATTCCTGGAGGATCCGGTCCATCACCGCCCGCTGGTCGGTCACCATCCGCTGATCCATCACCCGCTCCGTCCGAGGGGGCCCATGAAGGGCCTGCACCAGCATCCCAGCATTGGGGGATTTGTAAATTCGAGGATGCTTCCCTGCCAGATACCTCGTCTGGGTCGTGGAAATCCAATTAACTACATGTAGGTCCTTGATTTATATGTGCCGGAAAGGTCGGCCCGGCCGGTAAACTGCTGCGCGTTCTTCTGGAGGTTCCATGGACCCCGCCGTCGGCAGCATCATGCAAGTGGGCGTCACCGTGAGCGATGTGGAGACGGCCCTCGCCTACTACCAGGGCGTCCTGGGGCTCAGCCTGCTGTTCCGGCCCAGCCCCAGCCTGGCCTTCCTTTCCGGCGGTGCGGTGCGCATCATGCTCACCAGTCCCCAGGGGGCGGGCACCGTCGGGGCCAACTCGATCCTCTACTTCCGGGTGGAGGGGATCGAGGCCGTCTACGCCGGCATCGTCGCCCGGGGATCCACGTCCGAGCAGGCTCCCCGCCTTGCGGCGAGGATGCCTGACCATGAACTCTGGCTGGCCTTCGTGAGGGACCCGGACGGCAACCTCGTGGGGCTCATGGAGGAGAAACGCGCGGCATAAGCACCCTCCGGCTCGATTGGGCGTAGACTGGGCCTATTCGAGAACAATCCCGGAGGCTGCCATGAAAGCCTGGAAACTTCTCCTGCCGGTCGTGATCGGCCTGGCCATCGCCGCGGTCCCCGCGCCCACGGGGCTGCAGCCCTACGCCTGGCACTACTTCGCCCTCTTCGCGGCCGTCATCGTGGCGCTGGTGCTCGAGCCCTTGCCGGGGGGCGCCATCGGCCTCCTGGGGCTGACGGTGGCCGTGATCCTGGCCAGGTTCGTGCTGTTCAGCCCCGAGCAGATGGCCAAGCCCGGCTTTGCGGTGCCTTCCGCAGCCCTCGCCTGGGCGCTGTCGGGGTTCGCCAACACCACGGTGTGGCTGATCTTCGGGGCGTTCATGTTCGCCCTGGCCTATGAGAAGACCGGCCTGGGCCGGCGCATCGCCTTGGCCCTGGTGAAGCTCATGGGCCGCAAGACCCTCAACCTGGGCTACGCCGTTCTGGGCGCCGACCTGCTCCTGGCGCCCTTCACGCCCTCCAACACGGCCCGCAGCGGGGGCACCATCTTCCCCGTCATCAGCCACCTGCCGCCGCTGTACGAGTCCAAGCCCAACGACCCGTCCATGCACCGCATCGGCACCTACCTCATGTGGGTGGCCATCGCCACCACCTGCATCACCAGCTCGCTGTTCATGACCGCCCTGGCCCCCAACGTCCTGGCGGTGGAACTGGTCCGCAAGACCGTCCACGTGGACCTGCGCTGGCTCAAGTGGCTGTACGCGGCCTTCCCCGCCTGCCTCCTGCTCCTGGCCACCCTCCCGCTCCTGGCCTACTGGGTGGAGCGCCCCACCGTGAAGGGGGGCACCGAGGTGCCCAACTGGGCCGGCGGCGAGCTGAAGAAGATGGGCGGCCTGACCCGCAAGGAAGGCCTGCTCCTGGTCTACGTGGTGGGGGCCCTGGGGCTGTGGATCTTCGCGGACGCCTGGATCAACCCCACCGCCGTGGCCATGCTCGTCATTTGCCTGATGCTGGTGACCGGCGTGATCACCTGGGCCGAGATGATGCAGAACAAGGACGCCTGGAACACCTACTTCTGGTTCGCGACCCTGGTGGCCCTGGCGGACGGCCTGTCCAAGGTGGGTTTCATCGGCTGGTTCGCCACCGCCGTGGGGGCGCACCTGGGCGGACTCACCGTCATCAAGGCCCTGGTGGCCCTGCTCCTGGTGAACTTCCTGCTGCACTACCTGTTCGCCAGCGTCACCGCCCACGTCACCGCCGTCCTCCCCGTGCTCCTGGCCGTGGGCGCCGCCATCCCCGGGATGCCCGTGGACAAGATGGCCCTGCTGCTCTGCCTGCAACTGGGGATCATGGGGGTCATCACGCCCTACGGCACGGGGCCCAGCCCGGTGTACTACGGTTCGGGGTTCCTGCCCGGGCCAACTTACTGGAAGCTGGGGACGCTCTTCGGGGCGATCTACCTGGCGGCGTTCTTCCTCATCACCGTGCCCTGGGTGATGTACCGCTAGTAGTGCAGCGCCCGCGAAGTCCCTCCGCATAAATCGGGGGCTTCATCCTTCACCGCGACCCTCCGCGAGACCCTCCGCGACTCCGTGTTTGATTGGATCTTGGTTACTAGGCGCAATTGTAACAAGCGCGCAGAGGAACCAAGATCCA
>DBME01000296.1 GCA_002298155.1 Holophagaceae bacterium UBA706
CCAGGGGCAGTTCCACCGTGGCGCCCTGGCGGGGGCGCACCGTGAGGGGGGCGCCGGCTTCCTCCCGGTCGCCCAGGGCCAGGAACCAGGGTATGGCCAGGTCGCGGGCCTCCTTCACCCGGCGGCCCAGGCTCTGGGAGGCCGGGGCGACCCGGGCCCGGAAACCTTCCTGGGCGAACCGTTCGGAGAGGGCCCGGGCGAAGGCTGAATGCCGCTCCTCCACCGGGGCCAGGAGGATCTGCTCCGGCGCGAGCCACGGGGGCAGCGAGCCCCGGTGATGCTCCAGCAGGATGCCCAGGAAGCGCTCCAGGCTGCCCAGGAGGGCGCGGTGGAGCATGATCATCCGCAGGGGCGCGCCGTCGGGGCCGGCGCAGTCGAGGCCGAAACGCCCGGGCAGGACGAAGTCCAGCTGGATCGTGCCGCACTGCCAGCCGCGCCCCTGGTGGTCCTGCAGCGTGAACTCGAGCTTGGGCCCGTAGAAGGCCCCTTCGCCGGCGTGGACCTCGAAGGCCAGACCGGCCTGCTCCGCGGCGGAGGCAAGCATCGCCTCGGCGCGGTCCCACAGGGCGTCGTCCCCGGCGCGCACCCCCGGGCGCGTGGCCAGGGCCACCTTGGCGCCGGGGAAGCCCACCTGGGCGTAGAACCGGAAGAGGCTCCCGGCGAACCCGGCCACCTCGGGGACCACCTGGTCCTCCAGGCAGAACAGGTGCCCGTCGTCCTGCGTGAACTGCGCCAGGCGGAAGAGGCCCTGGAGGGCGCCGCTGGGCTCGTCCCGGTGGCACACGCCGAACTCTCCCAGCTTGAGGGGCAGGTCCCGCCAGGAGGGAGCCAGGCGCTGGACGATCTGGATGTGGCCGGGGCAGTTCACGGGCTTCACCGCCCGGGCGCGCTCCCCGGGGATGACGAAGAGCCCGTCCCGGAAGGCCTCCCAGTGGCCGCTGCGCTCCCACATGGACTGGGCCATGATCTGGGGCGTGCGCACTTCCTGGAAGCCGTCGGCCTCCATGACCCGGCGCACCCGCCCCTCCAGGAGGCGGAGGCAGGCCAGGCCCCGGGGGTGCCAGAAGACCATGCCGGGGGCCTCCTCCTGGAAATGGAACAGGCGCATCCGGCGTCCCAGGGCGCGGTGATCGTTGTCTGAAAGCATGGGTCCTCCTCAGGGGGATGTGGCGGAGGAGGCCCGGTACGCGCCGACCCCGCCGGGGTGGGCGGGGTCGGTGTCGCGCTTAAGGGTGGCTTCTGGGCCGCACGATCCTCACCCGCCGTGGGCGGTGGTGGTGGTCGTGGTGGTCGCGAGGTTCGCCATGGATCAAGTCTAGGGAGGGCGCACCCTCCGCGCAAGGCCGGGGGGTCAGTCCCCGTCCCGGCCGTGGCCGCTGGTGGGGATGTCGTAGCCGGCTTCGCGGTACTCGTTGATCTTGTTCCTCACGGTGCGCAGGGCGATGTCCAGGCGCTGGGAGCAGTGGGTGCGGTTGCCTTCCAGGGCCGAGAGGGTGGAGAGCAGCCAGAAGCGCTCCAGCTCGGGCAGGGGGATGCCCAGGGGCAGCGCCACCAGCGTTCCCAGGGGCACGCCCTTGAGGGGCTCCTGGGGGTCGGCGATGCGCAGGTCGCTGGGGAGGCTGCCCACGATGCCCTCCTCCAGGGGAGCCGTGAAGGGCGACACGGGCGCCGCGGGGGCCGGGGCGGGATCCTCGGGGAGGCCCTCCATCTGGGCGGGGTCCAGGAGCCAGGCGAGATCCTTGTGGGTGAGCCGTTCGCCGGGGTTCAGCACCACGCAGCGCTGGATGGCGTTCTCCAGTTCGCGGATGTTGCCGGGCCAGGGGTGGCGGGCCAGGGCTTCCCGGAAGCTGGGGGAGAGCTGGGGCGTGGGGCGGTCGTTTTCCCGGGCGTAGCGCTCGGCGAAGTGCAGGGCCAGCAGCTCCAGGTCGGCGATGCGCTCGCGCAGGGGGGGCAGGCGCAGGGGGATGACGTTGAGGCGGTAGTAGAGGTCCTCGCGGAACCGGCCTTCCTTCACCTCGGTGACCAGATCCCGGTTGGTGAGGGCGATGAGGCGCACGTCCACGGTGATGGGGCGGTTGCCGCCCAGGCGGTCGACCGTGCGCTCCTGGATGGCCCGCAGCAGCTTGCCCTGGAGGCCCAGGGGCAGCTCGCCGATCTCGTCCAGCACCAGGGTCCCGCCGTCGGCCTGTTCGAAGCGGCCGGGCTTGGCGCTGGTGGCGCCGGTGAAGGCCCCCTTCTCGAACCCGAAGAGCTCCGATTCCAGGAGGTTCTCGGGGATTGCCGCGCAGTTGATGGCCACGAAGGCCGCCTTGCGCCGGGGGCTGGAGGCGTGGATGAGCTTGGCCAGCAGCTCCTTGCCGGTGCCGCTTTCGGCCTGGATGAGGATGGTGGCCTTGCTGTCGGCGGCGCGCCGGGCCAGGGCCAGGGTCTCGGCCAGCACGGGGTCCTGGGTGAGGATCACGGGCGCTTCGCCTGGAGCCTCGGCCTTGAGGCGGTCGTCGCTGCGGATGGCCTTGCGCACGGCCTGCACGAGCTCGTCGGGGCTGAAGGGTTTGGAAAGGTAGTCGAAGGCGCCCAGGCGCATGGCCTCGCGGGCCGTGTCCAGGCTGCCGAAGGCGGTGACCAGGAGCACGGGGAGGCCCGTGTCCAGGGCTTTGAGCCGCGCGGTGAGCTGCAGGCCGTCCATGCCGGTCATGCGCAGGTCCGTGACCACGGCGTCGAAGGCGCCGGGACGGGTCATGCGCAGGGCGTCCTCGCCGCTGCGGGCCTGCTCGGTCACGAAGCCCGCGCGTTTGAGGCTCATGGCCATGCCATCCCGCATGCCGGGATCGTCATCCACAACGAGAACTCTCAATGCGTTTGCCATGTTCGCCTTGCCTCTCCCCAGCTTATCGGAGAAGGCCCGGGTTCCTGGAATTTTGTGCGCGCCGGAGACGTTTGGGCCCCTCCTGCGTGGGGGCCTCCCCCCTTACGGGATCCCCGTGGCGGGCGATGAGCAGGTAGAGCTGGCGCCGGCTCACGCCCAGGCGCCGGGAGGCCTCCAGGCGGTTGCCGTAGCTGCGGCGCAGGGCGCGGTGGAGCAGGAGCCGCTCCAGCACGTGGAGGTTGGCCGCCAGATCCTCGGAATCCGCCAGAGGCAGGCGGGGNNCGGGGCGCGGCGTCCTCGGGGAGCTGCCCCAGGAGCTTCCAGCGCACGAGCCGGTTGCGCAGGCCCCGCAGGTTGCCGGGGCAGGGCAGGGCCCACAGGGCCGACGGCAGGGGCGCGGAGACGCCCTCCTCGGCGGCCAGGATCCAGAAGCAACGCTCCACGGAGCCGGGCTCCTCCTCGAGGCTGGGAAGGCGGAAGGAGAGGCACCGGGACCCCGCCGCAGCCACCGACGGCTCCTCCGGAGAGAGGTGGGAGGCCAGGACGCCCCGGGGGTTGGCCTCGATCCATGCCCGCAGGCCCGAGGCCTCGAGGCGTTCGGCATCGTCCTGGAAGGCGCCTTCGCGGCGCTCCGCCAGCCAGGTGCCCAGGGTGGTGAGGCCGGTGCCCGCCTCCCCGAAGATCCACAAAGGGCCGCCGTGGGCCACGAGGGCGGGCAGCGACGCGCCCCACCGGGTGAATCCAGGCAGTCCCTCCACGCCGGCCATGGAGCCTAGGCCGGGCGGGGGATGACGTAGAAGAGCACCGCCGCCACGTGGCTGAGGCTGCCGCCCAGCACGAAGAGGTGCCAGACCGCGTGGTGGTACTTGAGGCTCTTCCACCCGTAGAAGATCGTGCCCACCGTGTAGAAGAGGCCGCCGCCCAGGAGGCAGAGGAGGCCGCCCCGGGGCAGGGCCGCCGCCAGGGGCCGCGCGGCGATCATCACCAGCCAGCCCATGGCCAGGTACACGATCAGGGAGAGGTAGCTCATGCGCTTGATGAAGATGCTCTTGAAGGTGATGCCCAGGACGGCCAGGCCCCAGATGAGCCCGAAGATCGTCCAGCCCCAACCGCCCTTGAGGGTGCGCAGGCAGAAGGGGGTGTAGGTGCCGGCGATGAGCAGGAAGATCGAGTTGTGGTCCAGGATCTTGAAGACGAACTTCACGCGGGGGCCGCGGAAGGCGTGGTACAGCGTGGACATGGTGTAGAGGATCACCAGGGCCGACCCGAAGACCGCCGCGCCCACGATGTCCCGGGCCGTGCCGTTGAGGCTGGCGGAGACCACCATCAGCACGAGGGCCGCGATGCCCAGCGCCGCGCCCACGCCGTGGGTGAGGCTGTTGGCGAATTCGGCGGCGGAGCCCTTGGCTTCGGGGTGGAGTTCCATGGGGATACCTCCACGGCATCATCGCATGGGTCGGCGGGCCGCCAGAACCTTTGTGGGTCCGCTGGGCGGGGCTTGCGAGACCGCACATTTCTGATTTGGTATTTATTACAGTAAGAACTAAACATACATCCAGGGCCCATGAACCTTTCCGGGCTCCGAAGCCCACTAAGGGGGAGTAACGCCGTGCCCGGACGTGGTGGCGCGGCCCCTTCTGGAGGCTCCCATGCCCTCAGCCCTTTGTCGGCCCGTGCTCCTCCTGTCGTTGCTGGGCGCCGCGGCCCAGGCCACGCAGGTGCCCGGCATCCTGGACCCCCCCCTCGACGCGGTTCTCGCCACGCCCACCGCCCCGGCCTTCGACTATGGTTTCCTGGACGGCTCCTCCCGGATCGGCTTCCGCGGCACCGCCCTGGAACCCCGCGCCGCCGGTGAAGGCCACGTGCGCGGCGACGGCGGGAGGATGCGGATCCACGCCCACTTCCGCGGCCTCGGCCCCGCCAGCCGGTTCGGGCCGGAATACCTCACCTACGTGCTCTGGTCCGTGTCGCCCATGGGCCGCGTGTCCAACCTGGGCGAGGTGGTCGTCCAGCACGGACGGGCCCGGGTGGACGCCCTGACCCATCTCCAGACCTTCGGCCTGATCGTCTCGGCCGAGCCCCATTTCGCCGTGACCCGCATGAGCAACGCGGTGGCCCTGGAGAACGTGGCGCCGCGCCGGGCGAGGCCGAACGCGCGGCCCGTGGAGGCCCGCTTCGCGCTGATGGAGCGGGTCTCCTATCCCCGGGACGCGGGCTTCGTGCAGCCCATCGATCCCAAGGTTTCGACCTACATCCACCAGGCCCGGGTGGCCCTGCACATCGCCCGCATGGAGCAGGCGGAGACCCTGGCGCCCTTCGAGTACGGCAGGGCCCTGGACCAGCTCACCGCCATGGAAGGCGAGCCCGCCAAGAACCGGGACAAGGCCATCCTCGCCGCCCGGCGCGCCGTGCAGTGCGCCGAGGATGCCCGCCTCGTGGCGGAGAAGAAGCAGGAGGCCCTGCGGCTCTTCCGGGAACGGGAGAAGGCCCGGGAGGCCGACCAGCGCGCCGAGAAGGCCGAAGCGGAGGCCGCCCGCATGACCCAGCAGGTCCACCGCGAGGAGCACGCCGCCACGGAGGCCCGCCGCAGGGCCACCGAAGCCCAGCTGAACGTCCGCCGGAAGCTCATGGAGCAGCTCAACGACCTCCTGCAGACCCAGGAGACGGAGGAGGGCCTCCTGGCCACGGTCACCGACGTGGCCTTCGCGCCGGGCAGCAGCAAGCTCAGCGCCTCCGCCCGGGTCAACCTGGCCAAGGTGGCCGGCATCCTCCTGGCCCGGCCCGGCCTGAAGGTCAAGGTGCGGGGCCACACCGACGCCAGCGGCAACCCCGCCTTCAACGCCCGCCTCTCCCGGGCCCGTGCCGAGGGGGTGCGCCAGTTCCTCCAGGCGCAGGGCCTGCCTTCCCGGGTCCTGGAAGCCGTGGGCGTGGACGGCCAGTTCCCCATCGCCCCCAACGACACCGCCGAAGGCCGCCGCATGAACCGCCGCGTGGACCTGGTGGTCAGCGGCGAACCGATCGGCATCTGATTCACGCTTCACGCTTTCCGTCAGCTATTTCGGGCCTGGGCCAGGCGTTGTTGCAGAGCGGTGCGGTTTTCGGTTTCCAGGAGCTTATCCAAGCGGCCAAGCTCCTCCCGGAATTCCCCCAGCCTCTGCCGCACCGCCTCCCGGTTCGCCAGTAGGATGTCGGCCCACAGGTGCGGCGGGCACAGCGGGAGCCGGGTCATGTCCCGGAAGGCGGGGCCCGCCAGCTTCGGGTCGGCCCCGGCCCGGCAGGTCTCCCCGGCCAGCGTGTAGGCCAGGAGGTGCGGCAGGTGGCTGAGCAGGGCCAGCGTCCGGTCGTGCTCCCCGGCCTCCAGGTCCACGGTTTCCGACCCGAGGCTCCGCCAGAAGGCCCGGCCTGCCGCCAGGACCTCCGGCGGCGTGCCGGCCAGGGGCGTCAGGATCGTGGTGCGTCCCCGGAAGAGGTCCGCCCGGGCCGCCCCGGGTCCGTCCAGGTGGGACCCGGCCATGGGATGGGCGGGCAGGAATCCGGGGCAGGGTCCCAGGGCCTCCCCAACGGCCTGGATGACCGATCCCTTGACGCTGCAGACGTCCATGAGGAGCGTGCCGGGGCCGATCCACGGCTTCAGGGCGGCCGCCACCTCCCCCACGGCGCCCGGAGGCACGGCGAGGATGACGGTGCCCAGGGGTGCCCGCTGGGCCGCGGGGTCCCAGGGACCCTCCACCAGGCCCAGCTCCAGGGCCTGGCCCAGGTGCCGGGGATCGGCGTCGTGCCCCTTGAGCCCGGTGACGCCGGCTTCCCGCAGGCCAAGGCCCACCGAGCCGCCCAGCAGCCCAAGCCCGATGATCAGGGTCGTTCCCGGCATGGTCGTCTCCCAAAAGGAAAAAGCCCCGCGGTTTTGAGCCGCGGGGCTTTCGGGGTGGAACGTCTCCGTTCAGCCGCCCAGGGCTCCGCAGGCCACGCCGGTATAGGCGTAGGTGAGCGGGAGGGCGGAGGAGGGAGTCAAGCTAGTCCTCGCGCTCGGCGTTCTTGAACGCGTCGGCAAGGGTGGCCTTCTTAAAGGGCTGCAGGTTCTTGGCGGTCTCGATCTCGCCGCGCTCCTGGTCCATTTCGAACTGCTTCACGGACAGGCCGATGCGGTGCTCGGTGGGATCGAGCTTGACGATCTTCATCGTCAGTTCCTGGCCGGCGGCGAATTCCTTGGTGATCTCCTCGACACGCTTGCGGCTGAGCTCGCTCACGTGCACCAGGCCCTCGATGCCCTCGCCGAGGTCGACGAAGGCGCCGAAATCGGTCAGGCGGGCAATGCGGCCGACGATGGTGTCGCCCACATGGTGGCTCTCGAAGAAGATCTCCCAGACGTTGGGCTCCATCTGCTTCACGCCCAGGCTCATGCGCTGGTTCAGGGGATCCAGGCTGAGGACCTTGGCGGTGACGCTGTCGCCCTTCTTCACGATCTCGCCGGGGTGCTTGATCTTCTTGGTCCAGCTGAAGTCGGAGACGTGGATCAGGCCGTCGATGCCCTCTTCCAGTTCCACGAAGGCGCCGAACTCGGTGATGTTGCGCACGAGGCCGGTGACGATCTGGCCGATGTTGTACTTCTCGGCGACCTCCATCCAGGGGTTGGGGGTGATCTGCTTCATGCCCAGGGAGATGCGGCGGCTCTCGGGGTCCACCTGGAGGATCTGGGCCTCGACCATGTCGCCGAGGTTGACCATGCCCTTGGCGGACTTGACCTTCTTGGTCCAGCTCATCTCGCTCACGTGCACCAGGCCTTCGACGCCGGGCTCGAGCTCGACGAATGCGCCGTAGTCAGTGATGGAGACGACCTTGCCCTTGACCGTGGCGTTGACCGGGTAGCGGTCCTCGACGGTGAGCCAGGGATCGGCGAACTTCTGCTTGTAGCCGAGGCTGACGCGCTCGGTGTCCTTGTCGTACTTCAGGATGGCGACTTCGACCTTGTCGCCCACCTGGAACATCTCGCTGGGGTGGTTCAGGCGGCCCCAGGACATGTCGGTGATGTGCAGCAGGCCGTCCACGCCGCCCAGGTCCACGAAGGCGCCGTATTCGGTGATGTTCTTGACCGTGCCTTCCACCAGCTTGCCTTCTTCCAGGCCGGCCAGCGTCTCTTCCTTCATGTTCGCGTTGATGGTCTCGAGGAAGAGCTTGCGGCTCAGGACGATGTTGCCCCGGCGGCGGTTCACCTTGATGACCTTCATGTCGAAGGACTTGCCGAGGTAGGGGTCCAGGTTGCGCACGGGCTTGGTGTCCACCTGCGAACCGGGCAGGAAGGCGCGGATGCCGATATCCACGGCCAGGCCGCCCTTGACCTTCTCCAGCACGACGCCGTGGACGGTGAGGTTGGCGCGGAAGGCCTTCTCCACTTCGTCCCAGATCTTCATCTTCTCGGCGCGTTCGCGGGAGAGACGGACGTTGCCGTTCTGGTCCTCGAGGTGCTCGAGGAGCACTTCGACCACATCGCCCAGGGCGACGCCGACGGAACCGTCGGGGTTGTTGAACTCATCGATGTTGACCGTGCCCGAGCCCTTGTAGCCGATGTCGATGATGACATCCTTGCCACGGATCTCGACGACCACGCCTCGCACGACCTCTTCCTCGCGGAGCGCGCGGGTCTCACCCTGCAGGGCGTCGAGGAACTCCTGGGTATCAGGCGTCTCGTCCTCCAGCATGGATGCGTCCAGCACCGTGATGCGGCCCATCTGCTTGGAGCCTTTGCCCTTGATGAGTGTTGAAAGTTGGGACATTCGTCCACCTCTATAATTAGCCCTCTTCCGGAGGGCTGGAATCCCGGCACATTCGTCCGGCAGAACACGTAGGTTATCGTGGAAGTCCAATATTTGACAGGGAATTTCGGCCACCTGGAGGCCCGGATTCCCTACCTCGCCGGGACCGTGCCCAGGGCGTCGAAAAACGCGGTCAGCTTGCCCAGGTCGAGGTTCCCGCCGGTGCGGACCCCGCTGCACACATCCAGGCCGTGGGGCCGCACCTGGGTCACCGCCTCCACCACGTTGGACGGATTGAGCCCCCCGGCCAGGAACACCGGCAGGTCGACGGCGTCCCGGATCTTCCGGCTCAGGCCCCAGTCATGGGTGCGGCCGGTGCCCCCCAGGATCTTCACGGGGAGGGAGGGGTTGCCGGAATCCAGGAGCAGGGCGTCCACCAGGCCCTCCAGGGCCCGGGCCTCCTCCACGGAATGGGGTCCGGTCACGTGGATCACCTGGACCAGGCCGATGCCGGGGAGCTCCCGGCGCAGGCGCCGAAGTTCCACGGGTTCCACATGGTCCACCAGCTGGAGGGTGGTGGATCCGCAGGCCCGCTGCTGGCGGATGATGCCATCGGCGTCCTGGCGGGCAGTCAGCAGGAAGGAGGCCAGGGGCGGGGGCACCGCCGCGGCGATGCGGCCGATGAGGTTGTCGGGAATGACCCCCGGGCCGCTGGGCATGGCGGATACCAGCCCCAGGGCCGAGGCGCCGGCCGAGATGGCCATGCGGGCCTCCTCCAGGGAGGCGATGCAGCAGATCTTCACGAAGGGGAGGTTGGGGATTCGCATGAATCCCCGACTCTACTCCCTTTTCAGGGGGCCTTGACCAGGATCGCCTCCGCCTCGGCCTCGGACAGCCCGTCCGTGAGGGGCATGGGCGTGGTGTTGCGCCAGACCTTGGCCACCTTGACCGTGCCGTTGGACTCGTAGCCCACCGCCAGCACGTCCTTCCCCGACAGGGTGAGGCCGTTGACCACGGCCGCGGTCTTCCCGCCGGTGAGGGCGGTGGCCACGGCGTTCTTCCAGACCTTGGCCTGGCTCACGCCGCCGGTGGTCTCGAAGCCCCCGGCGTAGACGTCGGTGCCGGAGAGGACCAGAGCGTTGGCCGCGGCCTGGGCGGTGCCGTCGGTGAGGGCGGTGGCGTGGCCGTTCTTCCAGACCTTGGCCACGTTCACCTTGCCATTGGATTCATAGCCGGCCACGTAGATGTCGGTGCCCGACACGGCGATCGCCCGGGCCGCGGAGATCCGGGTGCCGTCCGTGAGGGGGAACGCCGTGCCGTTCTTCCAGTACTTGGCCATGGGGACGCCCCCCACCCATTCGTCGCCGGCCACGTAGACGTCCGACCCCGACACGAAGATGGCCTCGGCGTGGGCCGGGCGCTGGCCGTCCGTGAGGGCGGTGGCGGTGCCGTTCTTCCAGACCTTGGCCACGTCGAAGTTCCCGTTGTTCTCGTAGCCCGCCACGTAGATGTCCTGGCTCGTCACCTGGAGGGCGTTGGCCGCGGCGAACTGGGACCCGTCCGTGAGGTTGGTGGCCGTGCCGTTCTTCCAGAGGGTGGCCACGGTGTTGGCGCCCTGGAACTGGATGCCCGCCGCGTAGACGTCCGCGCCGTTGACGGCCAGGGCGTAGGCGGAGGCGACCCGGGTGCCATCCGTGAGGGGAGTGGACTTGCCGTTGACCCAGACCTTGGCCACGCCGGTGGAGGCCTTGTTCTCATACCCCGCCACGTACACATCGCCGCCAGCCAGCGGGCCGCCGGTCCCGTAGTTGCGGGGGCCGCCCCCCGGCCCGCCGCAGCAAACCAGGAGGGCGAAGGACAGGGCGGCGATTCCCAGGCCGGCACGGAGGGGGTAGGTGGGCATGGGAACTCCTTGCATGCTCATTAATAAATAAATTATACGCAGTCCCCGTCAAGACCCTCCCCATCCTCGACCTGACCTCCGCCAAGCCCGGCTGGCAAGGTGAGTGCCGATGCTCTTGGGCCAGGTCCAATCATTGGAGGAATTACTTAATCTCTTTTCATTCCCGCTCCAGGGCCACCGAATGATCCATTCCCGGCCTCGGAAGGAATCCTTTTCAATCGACCCAGCACCCAATGCCCCAACGCACTGAAATAGTTAAGAAACTGATCAAACACAGAGTTTCGCAGAGGCGCAGAGGTTCGCCGAGGGGGTTTGCGAATCCTGCTCCGACCCACTTCCGCATGGCTGCCCTGGCCCCGCCAAAGGCGGGGTCCCTGGCCTTCGGCCAGGGAGTTTTGACGACAT
>DBME01000221.1:0-22761 GCA_002298155.1 Holophagaceae bacterium UBA706
GGCGGACTGCCGTTGCCCGGAGATGGATCCCCAGCGCACGGACTACCTTCAGGAAGGTGGCCATCTCCGGATTGCCACCCGGTGAAAGAGCTTTGTACAGCGACTCCCGGCTGAGGCCGGTGGCGCGGGCGATCTGAGCCATGCCCTTCGCCCGGGCGATGGTGCCGAGGGCGGTGGCCACGATCTGGGGATCGCCATCTTCAAGGGCCGCTTCCAGATATGCGGCCATCTGCTCCTCGGATTTCAGGTAGCGGGCGGCGTCGTAAGGGCGGGTGGCGATGGTCGTCTTTGCGGTAGTCACGGGGTTCTCCTCACAGCGCTCGGGCCAATGTCAAAGCCGTCTCGATGTCCTTCCCTTGCGTTTTCTTGTCACCACCTGCCAACAGCACGATCAGGGTGTTTCCTTTCTGCACGAAGTAGACGCGATACCCGGGGCCGTAATCAATGCGCATCTCTGAAACCCCCTCCCCCACGGGTTTCACATCCCCGGGGAGGCCCAAGCACAAACGGTCGATCCGCACTTGAATCCGGGCCTGCGCTTTTGTGTCCTTCATGTGGTCAAACCACCTTGAGAACTCGTGGGTCTCTTGGATCTCAAGCATACTTGAAATGTAGCCCGTGGGATACATTTCGCAAGCAGGAGGACGAGGGATTCGAGGAGGAAAATGGCTTCCCTGGCCGCTAACCGCCCATGCGAGTGGTCGTGAGAGGTTGACAACCGGGGTGATGCGGCCAATTCAGGAGTTGCCCAATCAGAAATCCAGTCGAAAGAAATTAGAGGAGTAGTATTTCTACAACAAAAATGCTGGAGCCTCTCGTAAGTGTAATAAAAACAAACAATTAATTAGCTACCGATCGCAAAATTAGTGATTGAACGATGGGAGTAGGGATGGGGAATCACAAGACCCGCCTTCGCAAAGAAATTGGGCAGAAACTGAAAGCCTTACGCGCCACGCGCCGGCTTTCCCAGGTCGATCTGGCCAAACGCCTGGAGATCTCCCAGGCCGGCCTGTCCCTCATCGAAAGGGGACAATCCAGCCTGAACACCGAGGATTTCCTCCAGGTCCTCAGGGTCTTCAACGTTCCGGCAAGCCATTTCTACCCGGACCAGGGCAAGGGTCCCTCCGAATCCGTCCTGCAGAACGCCCTTGCCCGTCTTGGTGCCGCCCACCTGTATGAAAACGAGTCGCTGCCCAGTGAAAACCTGGAGCAGGCTCACCACGTGATCCGCGAGGTCCTCATCGACGGCCGGAACCCACGTCAAATTACGGCCCTGGCCCCCGTGATCGTGGCCCAGATCAGCCAGATCCACCTCTCCGTGCTATGGGCTGAATTCTGCAACCTTGGTTTTGAGCGCCGCCTCGGCTGGGTGCTGGACAACATCCTTTCGGCCCTGCGGCTAGCCCCACGGCCTGCCAGCCAAGTCGCAGCCAGGAACTACCGTCAGGCCGAAACACTTCTTCAGGCGCTCCTGGGGAACGTCCGCTTTAACCATGGTCTGAGTCAGGACTTCCCCCTGGAAGATGTGCTTGGGGCGAGTGCCTCGAGCCGCAAGACGCTTGCGCAGCTGCGGGTTCAATCATCAGACATCTCTGGGAAATGGCAGGTGGCCAGTCCGCTCCAGGTCCAGGATTTCGTGGACGCGCTGAAGGCCAGCCATGACGCCTCCTGAATCCTTCTCCTCGGTATGGACAAGTCCCGAGCGTTAAGTGGGGCTTTGTCGGTGCCACGGAAACCCGGTTCGAACTCCAACCGTGAAAAGAAGAGGCCTGGTGCCGCATCCATGAAGGTCCGGCACTATTCAGGAGGCTCTTCCTTCTCCGCGTTCCTCCTCGAGATCTCAGCGACTCCGTGTTTGATTGGTTCTTGGTTACTGGGCGCGCTTGTTACAAATGCGCCGAACAACCAGGATTCAATCAAACACGGAGTCGCTGAGATCTCGCGGAGGAACGCGGAGAGAAGATCTTGTCGGGTTTATGTTCAGGAATTCCCGGATGTTGCTCTACTTCTGAAACATCCAACCTAAACATCTTCAGCATTGGTACGGGTTGATGATGCAAATCCCCGCCTGGGATTTCCCCCCGATCCCTACGCCGGCCGCTCTGAAAGCACCCGGTCGATCAGCCCGTATTCCTGCGCCTCGTCCGCGCTCATGAAGTAGTCGCGGTCCATGTCCTTCACGATCTTCTTCAGGGGCTGGCCCGTGTGCTTGGCCAGGGCGTTGGCGAGGTTGTCCTTCAGGCGCTGGATCTCCTTGAAGGTGATCTCGATGTCCGAGGCCTGGCCCTGGGCGCCGCCGGAGGGCTGGTGGATCATGATGCGGGCGCTGGGCAGGGCGAAACGCTTGCCCTTGGTGCCGGCGGCAAGGAGGTGGGCGCCCATGGAGGCGGCCTGGCCGATGCAGTAGGTGACGATGTCGTTCTTCACGAACTGCATGGTGTCGTAGATGGCCAGACCGGCGGTGACGCTGCCGCCGGGGCTGTTGATGTAGATCTGGATGTCCTTGTCCGGGTCCTCGCTCTCCAGGAACAGCATCTGGGCCACGATGGCGTTGGCGACGGAATCATCGATGGCGGTGCCCAGGAAGATGATGTTGTCCTTGAGCAGGCGGGAGTAGATGTCGTAGCTGCGTTCGCCCCGGGGGGTCTCTTCGATGACGATGGGGGGGTAGTAGGCGCGTTCCATGGAGACTCCTTGGAGCAACAGAATACACGGATTAGTAGGCTTGGGACTCTTCCTGGACTTCCTGGATCCAGGCCTTCCATTCCTCGGGCATGAAGGGGCCCGGCCGCACGTGCAGGGTCCTGCGCAGGGCCCGGAACCGGGCGGCGGCGGGGGCCCAGAGGGCCTCGGGCATGTGGGCCACGGCCTCGGCGCAGGCCCGGGAGGCGCCGGGGGTCTGGCACACCAGGAGGGCGTCGTGGCCGGCCATGAGGCAGCGCCGCACCTTCTCCTCCCAGGTATAGCCCTCCGCCCCGCCCATCTCCAGGTCGTCGGGGATGAAGTGGGCCTTCACGCCCCAGGGGTTGCCGGCNNGGCGGGGGCCCCCTCGCTCAGGGGCAGTTTGAGATGTGCAACCATCACCAGGCGGTCCGGCCGGGCCAGCGCCTGGAAGGGCAGCAGGTGGGTGGTGATGCGCTGGGGGTCGTCCACCTCGGGCAGGCCCGCATGGCTGTCCAGCCGGGTGCCTCCCAGGCCGGGGAAATGCTTGAGGCAGCCCCGCACCCCTTCGGCCTCCAGGCCCTCCAGGAAGGCGCCGGCGGCGGTTTCCGTCTCGCGGGGATCGGCGCTGGCGCAGCGGCCGCCCATGGCGGAATCCGGCGCGGGATCCCACAGGTCGGCCACGGGGGCGAAATCGACGTTGAAGCCCAGCTGGCGCAGCCCGCGGCCCCAAAGGGCGCCCCAGCGGCGGCAGCCGTCCGCGCCGCCCTTTTCCCATATTTGGCGGAGCCCGGGGGTCGTGCCGGCCCAGGTACGCAGGCGGCTCACGTTGCCGCCCTCCTGGTCCACGGCCACCGCCAGGGGGCCCCAGCGTTCCTGCAGGCCCTGGATGAGGTCGTGGCACCGGGCGGGGCCGCGCAGGGGATCGGGGTCCAGGTTGCGCCCGAACAGCACGATGCCCCCCGGCTGGAACGCCAGGCCCACGCCGGCGGCGTCCAGGCCCTCGAAGCCGGTCCACAGGAGGCGCTGCGCGGGGGAACGGTCCACGGTGGTCAGAGTTCCCGGGTGGGCGTGCGGGCCTTGGCCACTTCCGTGCGGGTGCGGTGGAGGCCGTGCAGGGCGGCTTCCAGCTCCCGGCGCCACAGGACGAAGGCGGGGTTGTCAGGGTGGAAGCTGGTGCGGTCCTCGAAGCCCAGGAAGAGGGCGCCCAGGAGGACGCCGCCGCTGGCCAGGGGAATGAGATAACCTTCGGGATAGCCGCCATCCCAGGTCCATTCCCGGCTCTGGTCCAGGCGGGACGGGGCGGGCAGGCCGTTGGTGCGGGAGCCCCGGGGGCCGGATTCGGCTTCAAGCGTCCAGCCCTCGCCGGCGGGCAGCAGCGCCATGGTGCCGGTGGGAGCGAAGCGGCCCTGCAGATGCGCCAGGAAGGCCTGGAGGATGGGACCTTCGGACGTCTGGCTCTGGGCGTCCACCAGGAGGTCGTTGAGGCGCCGCATCTCGTCGTGGAGTTCCTGGATCTCCTGCACCCGGGCCAGCACGCGGCCTTCCAGGTCCTGGCGGTAGTCGCGCAGTTGGCCCAGCACCGTGGCGTAGTCCAGGGCGCGGTCCAGCACCGCCTCGATCTCGGCGAGCTTGAAGGGCTTCTGCACGAAGTCGTAGGCCCCGAACTTCACGGCCCGGATGGCCGTCTCCATGGAGGCGTAACCGGTGATGACCACGCACAGGGTCAGGGGATCGCGGGCCTTCACGGCGGCGATGAGGTCGAAGCCCGTGGGGCCGCCGGGCATGTTCAGGTCGGTGATGACCACGGGGTAGTGCTTGGCGGCCATGCGCTCCAGGGCGGTGTTGGCGTCGGGGGCCTCGTCCACGGTGTAGCCGTCCCGGGCCAGGGCTTCCCGGAGGAAGGTGCGGAGGTCCTCCTCGTCGTCCACCAGCAGGATCGGGTCCTGGATCATACCTGCTCCGATTCCGGCAGCGGGATCATGTAGATCTCCGCGTCCAGGAAGATTCGCAATGCGTTGACGTCCAGAAGGTTGGCATTGGCCTCGGCCTCGAGGATCTCCAGGCTGCGGGGCACGGTGACGGCCACCTTGTAGGGGCGGTCCGCGGCCACGAGGGCGTCGTACACGTCGCAGATGGCCATGAGCTTGCTCTGGGGCGGGATGGCGTCCTTCTCCAGGCCCCGGGGGTAGCCCATGCCGTTCAGGCGCTCGTGGTGCGTGTAGGCGATCTCGGGCACGTTGGCCAGGGAACCCGTCCAGGGGATCTGGCTGAGGAACTGGTAGGTCTTGGTGACGTGGCTGTTGATCTCCTTGCGCTCGGCTTCGGAGAGGCTGCCCTTGGGGATGCGCAGGGCGGCGATGTCCGTGGACTCCAGCACGCGGGCGATCTGGCCGTCGTGGTGCAGGAACTCCAGCGCTTCCAGCTCGTCCATGGCCTCCATGATGTTCTGGGGCAGGACCTTGGGCTCGTTGCAGCGGATCACCAGGTCGGACATGCGCCCGGTCTCGGCCCGGTAGGCGGCCAGGGTCGCTCCATAGAAGTTCTCGTCATAGGCCAAGTTGCGCTTCCAGGCGTCCTCGAGGCGGGCCGCGGCCCCCTCCAGGTCCCGCTGGAAGAGCCGCTGGAGGATGCGTTCCAGGCGCTCCTCCTCGAGCTTCTTGGGCTTGGTGAGCACGCGCTCGCTGACGCCCACCTTGCCGAAGTCGTGGAGCAGGCTGGCGTAGCGCAGCTCCTTGAGCTGCTGGGCGGTGAAATGGTGCCCGCCCCAGGCGCCCGAGGGCGTGGCGTTGACGGCCTCGGCCAGGGCCACGGTGAGCTTGGCCACGCGCACGGAATGGCCCCGGGTGGAGGGGTCCCGCGCTTCAATGGCGCTTACGGAGGCCTTCACGAAGCCTTCGAAGAGGTTCTCGATGTCATCCTTGAGGGTCACCACCTCGCGGGTGCGCTCCTCCACCCGGCGCTCCAGCTCGGTCTGGTAGGCCTCGATGCCGCGCAGGGCCTTGTAGTGGCTCAGGGCGCGCTGCAGGCTGGCCTCCAGCTCCGCGAGCTTGAAGGGCTTCTGGATGAAGTCGTAGGCGCCGTTCTTGAGGGCCTGGATCGAGCTGTCCAGGGTGGCGTAGCCCGTCATGAGGATGCAGAAGGTCTTGGGGTCGATCTCCCTGACCTTCTGGAGGAGATCCAGCCCCGACAGGCCACCGGGCATGTTCAGGTCGGTGAAGATGATGGAGAAGTGCTTGGACCGCGCCAGGTCCAGGGCGGCCTCGCCGTTCTCGGCGCCTTCGCAGAGGTATCCCATGCTTTCCAGGGCTTCGACCAGAAGCGTCCGGAAGTCGGATTCATCGTCCACGATCAGGATGTTGTAGGTGTCCATAGGGGGCCTGGACACCTATCCTACCCGAAGGATCAGTGGGAAGGGGGAGGGAACCGGGTGAGCATCTGCTTGACGGCCTTGCCCACCTGCTCCTCGGCATCCTCGGGATCCTCCAGGCCCGTCAGGGCGCCTTCGGCTACGGCCTGCCAGACCAGCTGATTGGTCTTGTTGTCCACGATCTCCAGGATGATGCTGCCTTCCTGGTAGGGGTGGGCCTCGGTGAAGTGGGTGCCGACGCCGTACCCGAAGGGACGGGCCCAGCCCCAGCCGCCGACGCTGGTGGTGGTGTAGACCGTGCCCCGGCGGTAGGCGGGGTAGTAGGTGACGAGCACGTCGGGCTCGCCGGTCTTCTCGAGCTTCAGGCCCTTGGCCGACATCTCCCGCTCCACGGCGGAGCGGACGCGGCGGTCCATGATGGGGTTCTCCACCCCGTCGGACTTGCCCTTGGCCTTGGAGCTGGCGGCATACCAGTCATAGGTTTTGTATGCTGCGTAGTTGGCGTGGGAATCGTAGTCGTACTTCACGGTGAAGGGGGCGCACCCGGCCATGGCGCCCAGGACGACAGGGAAGAGCAGGATCTTGACGTTCATGACAACCTCCGGTGGGGGGCTCGTTTCATTATAGATGCTGGCTTTGCGGAAGAGGTTTAAGGGTTCCCCCCTGCCAGAGCATGAAATCGCCATCATGTGCCCAGGGCAGGGCGACGCCGTTGCCTTCCACTTCGTGGGTATGGAAGTGCCCTGTCACAAAGGTTTCGCCCGGGTGGGCGGCGGCGGCGGCCCGGAAGGCCTCCCGGGGGAAGACCAGCTTGTAGGCCCGGTTCGTGGTGCGCATGGCCCGTTCCAGGCGGGTGGCCAGGCCGTGGGCGGCCCACCGGGGCAGGAGGCGGGCCAGAAGCCACAGGGGGCCGCTGCGGGAAACCAGGTTCCAGAGGCGGTACTGCCAGTCCGCATGGTTGATGAGGTCCCCGTGCTCCCAGGCGAGGCCTTCGGCGGGCAGACCGCCCCCGATGCCTTCGCCCATGAGGTCGAAATGCCCCGACCGGGCGTCCAGGAAATACTCCCGGTTGCCCAGCCAGAACCCCACCCACCGCCCCTGGCGGCGCCGTTCGTCCACCCAGGCCAGGAAGGCCGCCTGGGGGGGGGTCTCCATGCCGGGAATGCCCACCCACACATCGAAGGTGTCGCCCAGGAAGAGCCAGTCCGCCCCGGGGTTGGCCCGGGTCGCTCCCTCCAGGCCCGTGAGCTCGGCGTTCCAGTGGGGGTCGGCCACCAGGATCAGGGGTACGTCGGGGTCGGGCCGCCGGGCTTCACCCCGGTGCCAGCTGAGGCCCGTCAGCCACCGGCGCCGGACCAGGGGCAGGCAGGACGCGGCCAGGCCCAGGAAGCCGCCGCAGGTGTCGGCCACCCAGTCCAGGACGTCCACGTCACGGCCCGGCACGAAGTGCTGGTGCAACTCGTCGCTGGCCCCGTACAGGGACACCAGCAGGAAGATCCACAGGTGGCGCCGGTACACCGGCGTGCCCTCGAAGGTGTTGCGGGCCGCCACTTCCAGGGCCAGCGCCAGGGCGGCGAATTCACAGGCGTGGCAGATCCAGTCCAGGGGGTGCCCCAGGCTCACATCCATGGGCAGGGTGCTCCGGCTGCTGAGCCAGAAGGTGGTGGCGGCAAGGGCCACGGGAAAGGTCCAGATCCAGGGGCGACGCATGCTCAATCCTAGCGTGCCTGCGGAGTCCCTAAGGGAATTCCGGCTCCACGAACCGGTCGGGATGGAGCAGCATGACCTCGCGGAAGTGTCCGAACTCCTGGAAGAAGACCTTCACGAGCTGCGGGTCGAAGAGCTTGCCGCTGTTCTCCTTGAGGTAGGCCAGGACGTCCGATTCCTCCCAGGGGCGCTTGTACACCCGGCGGTGGATGAGGGCGTCGTAGATGTCCACCAGGCAGGTGATGCGGGCCTCGATGGGGATCTTTTCGCCCTTGAGGCCGCGGGGATAGCCGGAGCCGTCCCACTTCTCGTGGTGGCAGGCCGCGATGCGGGCGCCCATCTGGATGAAGGGGACCGTGGAATCCTTCAGGATGTTGGCGCCCATGGTGGTGTGGGTCTTCATGATGATCCACTCCTCCTCCGTGAGGGGGCCGTCCTTCTGGAGGATGCGGTCGGGGACGCCGATCTTGCCGATGTCGTGCATGGGGGCGGCGGCGCGGATCGTCTCGATGCGATCCTCCTCCCACTCCAGGAAGCGCCCCATGAGGGCGGCGTACAGGCCGATGCGCCGGACGTGGGCGCCGGTCTCGTTGTCCCGGTGCTCCGAGGCGGAGATGAGCCGCAGGGCCACCTCCTCCCGGGAGGCCTTGATCTCCAGGGTCTGCTCCTGCACCCGCCGGGCCAGGAGGGCTTCGCGGTCCTGGTAGTCCAGCTCCAGCATGCGCCGGCGCAGGGCGTTGGCCACCGCGATGAGGATGTCGTTGGTCTTGAAGGGCTTCAGGACGTAGCCGTAGGCGCCGTGGCGAAGGCACTCCATGGCCATCTCGGTGTTGTCCACGGAGCTGACCATGACGAAGGCGATCTCGGGGATGCGGTGGGCCACGGACTTCACGAGGTTGAGGCCCGTCATGCCCGGCATCTTGATGTCGGAAAGCACCAGGTCGATGTTCTCGGTGTCCAGGATCTCCAGCGTCTTGAAGGCGTCCGGCGCCTCGAAGCAGGTGAAGCCGTGCTTGCGCAGGGTCCGCAGGAGGGCGACCCTCACGATGTCCTGGTCGTCCACCACCAGGATGCGGATGTCCCTGGGATCGTGGCCGGGAAGGGGCCAATCGATGGGCAGCGCTCGGGGATTGCCGGCTAGGGTCATATGCAGGGAATTCTAGCTTTGGTTGCCCGGTGACCCCAGGTTATTTTTTTCAATGTTTTGCGACGCCCGTGAAGGCCTGGAGACCCACCCCCAGGATGATCAGGGCCAGGGCGCCCCAGCGCAGCGGGGGGATGGATTCCTTGAGGATGACCTGGCACAGGACGGCATTCGCCAGGAAGCCCAGCGCCAGGAAGGGATAGGCGTAGTTGACCTCCACCATGTTCAGGGCGGCGGCCCAGATGACGACGCTCACCCCGTAGCAGGCCAGGCAGGTGAGGGTCCAGGGATTGAGACCGAGCTTCATCAGGCTGGGAAAATCCCACTGCATGCCGCCCACGCTTTTCAGGCCAAGCTTCATGGCGATCTGGGCGAAGGCGTTCAGCGCCACGCCGGTGAGGATCAGGGGCAGGGCCCGGACCTGGGGATTGGCGAGGATGCTCATGGTTGCCCCTTGGGTGAGTCGGAAATCCGCCTGATCAGCAAGGCCTCGCCGCCGCCCACCGGCACCCGGAGGATGACGTCGAAGCGGCGCCGGGTGCCGGGGTTCAGGCCATACATATCCAGGTCCCAGTCCCGGCGCAGGGCGACCAGGCGGTCGTCGGGGCCGAGGCGGTCCAGTTCGTCGAAGGTGCGCAGTTCAGGCATGAGGTGGTCCGTATAGACCATGGCGCCGCTGCGCACGGTCTGCCAGAAGAATACCCGGCGCCCGCGGATGAGGGGCTGCACGGCCTGGGTCCACTCCCGGTAGCCCTTGCGGGCGTCCAGCAGGTGGAAGCCCCAGGTGCCCGCCACCAGGAAGACCAGGCCCAGTGTCAGGGCCGTCTCGCGCACCAGGTTCCGGCCCTCGTGGGCCATGATGCGTCCCACCACCGACAGGCTTCCCAGGAGG
The DNA here is from genome assembly GCA_002298155.1 of Holophagaceae bacterium UBA706. Lineage (GTDB taxonomy): Bacteria > Acidobacteriota > Holophagae > Holophagales > Holophagaceae > Mesoterricola. The sequence continues at coordinate 9,775 of DBME01000221.1, forward strand.
ATGATGACCGCGCACACGCGCAGGGGTCCCTGGTAGAGGGCCAGGTGGTCCTGGACCTTGGCGCCGCCAGCATGGAAGAAGGTCACGGCCGCCAGGGCCAGGCCCGGCACGGCCAGCGCCCCGGCCAGGAGGCCCCCCAGGCGCCGGATCCGGGTCCCGCCCACCGCCTCCACCGTCAGGGGCTGGAGCAGGGCCGCCAGGAGCAGGGCCAGGAAGGGGTAGATCATGAGGATGTACTTGCCCTGCTTGCTCTGGGAGCAGCTCAGGAGCAGGAAGGGCACCACGGCGGCCAGGACCAGGAAGCGCGCCAGGGGGGAGCGCCGCGCCCCGGACTTCCAGAGGAAGAGGGCCAGGGCCGGGAGCAGGAGGCTCCAGGGGAAGAAGTCCCCGGCCAGGTACTGGGCATAGCGCCAGAAGGGCTGGATGTGGTCCCAGGCGTGCAGGGCCCGCTCCAGGTTCTGGTGGATGATCATCTGATAGGCGTAGGCGGGGCCGCCCTTGACGGCGGCGGCGACGNNGGGGAGACCACGGCGACCAGCACCAGGAGGCCCCAGCCGGGGCTGGCGCGCCGGATCACCCGGAAATCCCGTTCCCAGGCCAGGAACGCCAGGATCACCGCGGCCGTGAGCACCAGGGCCAGGGGGCCCTTGGCCAGGAAGGCCAGGGCCAGGCTCAGGTAGGAGGCCAGGAACCAGGTGCGCTCCTCATAGGGGTAGCGCGGGTTGGCATGGTCGCGCACCAGGAGCCAGCCCCCGATCCACGCCAGCCAGCTCCAGGCCAGGAGGGCCGCGAAGAGGAGGTCGATCTGGATCACCTGGGACTGCCAGAGCCAGATCGGGGTGGAGGCCAGGATCATGGCGGCCAGGTCCCCCATGTCCGCCTGGAGGAACCGCGCCGCCCAGCGCCGGAACCCGAAGAGGAAGGCCACGGACGCCGCCACCGAGGGCAGCCGCAGGGCCCAGGGCGCGATGCCGTAGGTGAAGCCCCGGCCCCCGGTGAGGGCCTCGCCGCCGATGGCGGAGAGCTTCATCAGCCAGTAGAAGAGGATGGGCTTCTCGGAGTAGGGCTGGCCGTTGAGGTAGGGCAGGAGCCAGCTGCCCCGCGCCCGCATCTCCCGCACACACTGGGCGAAGTCCGGCTCGTCCGGGGACCACAGGTCCCTCATGGCGAACACCGCCAGCATCACCAGCGCGAAGAGGATGGGCACCCGGTTCCGGCGGACCCAGGCCGAAAAGCGGCCGCCGGGCTCGGGGGGATGGATGCCGCAGGCGGCGCCAGGAATTTCAAGTTCATCCATCCTTCTATCCTTACCTGCCAGCCGGGGTGACGCCAAGGCCTTCCTTTTTGCATACACCCTCTAGGCTATTCTGGAGGTCCATGAACGCCAACCACGTCCCCCTCGCCGAGCGCATGCGCCCCAGTTCGCTGGAGGCGGTGGTGGGGCAGGGGCACCTGCTGGGCCCCCGGGGCTCCCTGACCCGGCTCACCACGGGGGGCCGGTTGCCCTCCATGGTCCTGTGGGGTCCCCCCGGCACGGGCAAGACGACCCTGGCGCGGCTCCTGGCCCAGGCCACGGGCCACCCCTTCCTGGAGTTCTCCGGGGCCTCGGGTTCCGCCGCCGAGCTGAAGAAGTTCCTGGCCGAGCACCGGGAGCAGCCGCTGTTCCGCACCGTGCCGCCGGTGCTCTTCCTGGACGAGATCCACCGGTTCAACCGGGCCCAGCAGGACATCCTCCTGCCCAGCCTGGAGCGCGGCGAGGCCATCCTGGTGGGCGCCACCACGGAGAACCCCGCCTTCTACCTCAACCCGGCCCTGCGCAGCCGGTGCCAGCTCCTGCCCCTGCGCCCCATCGAGCCCGGGAACATCCGCAGCGTGCTGGAACGGGCCTGGGCCCTGGAGCGCCCCGGCCTGGAGGTGCCCGCCGAGGTGCTGGAGTGGCTCTCCCACTGGGCCGGCGGCGACCTGCGCTCGGCCCTGGCGGGGCTGGAGACTTGGCTGACCATGGATTCGCCCGATCTCGAAGGCCTTCGCGAGGCCCTGGGCGGCCGGCTCATGTACGACCGCGCCGATGGCCACTACGACCTGGCCAGCGCCTTCCAGAAGAGCCTCCGGGGCTCCGATCCGGACGCCGCCCTCTACTACCTCTCCCGCATGATCCGCGGCGGCGAGGATCCCCGCTTCATCGCGCGCCGCCTCCTGGTGTCCGCCGCCGAAGACGTGGGCAACGCCGACCCCCAGGCCTTCCTCCTGGCCGAGGCCGCGAGCCGCGCCGCCGAGCAGATCGGCTGGCCCGAGGCCCGCATCCCTCTGGCCCAGGCCGTCATCTACGTGGCCAACGCCCCCAAGAGCAACGCAACCGTATGCTCCATCGACGCCGCCATGGCCGCCCCCGACGCCCCCATCCCCGACAGCCTCGCCGACGCCCACACCTTCACCAGCCGCAGCGCCGGCAAGGGGCAGGGCTATTTCTACTCCCACGGCGACTACAGCCGGGACCAGGCCTTCCTGCCCGTGCCCCTGCGCGACCAGACGTTCTACCAGCCCGTCCGCCCCCAGGAACGCAACTGGCGCGACAAGGCCGAGCCGGACGCCGGGGAGCTGGGCGAGCTCTGGACCCAATGGCTGGAAGCGAACCCCGAGGGCGGGGACGTCCCCATGGACGCCTGGGCCGTGGAACTGGGCTGCAGCCGCGAGGCGCTGGCCCGGGGCGTGGCGCGCCTGGGGGCCGGCAGCTGGAAGCTGGAGCGGGTGCTGAGGGCGAAGCCGGAGGATGGGGCCGCGGAGTGAGCCTTACCGTTTCCTGAGCATCAGGCGGGTTGACAGGGTAGAATGGATGCGTATTTTTTATGCGCATAGAGCATGGGGGTGATTATGGAAGCCAACGTCAAGACGCCCACCCATCGGAAACCCATCAACCTGAGTCTTAATGCCGAGCTTGTGCGTATGGGCAAGGATCTTGGTCTGAATATTTCGAGGATCGCGGAGGAAGCCCTGGCCCAGGCGATCAAGAAGTCCGTCGCCGAGTCCTGGGCCAAGGAAAATGAGGAGGCAATCAAGGCCTACAATGCACGCGTGGCAAAGAAGGGCGTCTTCAGCGATGGGATGCGGACGTTCTGATGGGCGACTACAACGTGTATCGGAACCCAAATCCTTCGAGCGCTGTGGACATCCCGTATCTCCTGGTTGTGCAGACTCAACTTCTGGAGCCATTGGGGACACGGGTTGTGGTGCCGCTCTATCGAGCGAGTGTAGTAGCCAGAGGTGTCCCGGCCGGCATCGCCCCGGTTGTCAACTTCCAGGAGGAAGCCCTGGTGGCGATGGTTCCCGAGCTCGCAGGGGTGCCCTATCGAATCCTAGGTTCGCCAGTCGGTCAACTTCGTTCATACCGCAGTGATCTGGTTCGTGCGTTCGACCTAGTCGTCACGGGAATCTGAATCGCATCATGCCAGATCGAACACCAGCACTTCCGCCGTCTCCAGCGCCAGGAGGGCGACCCGGTCCTCGTCGGTGAGGGCGGCGCCGTCCCCGGCCGCCAGGGCCGTGCCGTTCACCTCCACCCGTCCGCTGGCCACCTGCACCCAGGCCGCGCGGCCCGGCTGGAGCGGAAGATCCAGGGCCCGGCCGCCCTCGAGGACGGTGGTGCGCAGGTCCACGTCCTGATGCCACTGCAGCGAACCGTCCCGGCCGTCATGGCTGGCCAGAAGGGTGTAGCGGTTGGTGCGGTCGGCCAGGGGGAAGTTCTTCTGGTCGTACGCGGGCTTCAGGCCGGCGCGCTCGGGCAGGACCCAGATCTGGAGGAAGTGCACGGTCTCCTTGGAGGACCCGTTGAACTCGCTGTGGCGGATGCCCGTGCCCGCGGTCATGCGCTGGGCGTCGCCGGGCACCAGGGTTCCCAGATTGCCCGCGCTGTCCTCGTGGGCCAGGGTTCCGGAAAGCACCCAGGTGAGGATCTCCATGTCCCGGTGGCCGTGGCTGCCGAAGCCCTGGCCGGGCTGCACGCGGTCCTCGTTGAGCACGCGCAGGGTGCGGAACTGGTCGTGGGCGGGATCCTGGTAGTTGCCGAAGGAGAAGCTGTGCGACGTGTCCAGCCATCCGAAATCGAAGTGTCCTCGTTGGGCGGCGGGTCTGACGGTAAGCATGGGAACCTCCCGGGTTCACATACATGTTATAACACCTTTTTAGAAAAACAAGACCCCTCCGGCGCTGGCCCCCGGAGGGATCCGGCCCTATGTTGGGGTGTCACCGGAGATGCCAACATGATTGATCGCGTCATCGTGGGTGTGGACTTCTCGGACGCCTCCAAGGCCGCGCTGGAAAAGGCCGCCGCGTGGGCCGTACGTCTGGGCGTCCCCCTGGTGGCGGTGCACGTGCTGCAGCCGCCGGCGCCCATGCTGCCCGAAGCCCAGATCGCCCTGCCGGACCCGGCCTGGCTCCAGTCCATGGAGGAGCACGCCCGGGACCACCTGGGCCAGTGGATCGCCCCCATTCCCGGCGCCACGGCGGAAGTGATGTGGGGCAGCCCCGCGGAGGAACTGGTGGCCTACGCCGACCCCCGGGCCCTCCTGGTGGTGGCCCAGGTGGGCCACAGCCGCATCGAACGCCTGCTTTTCGGCAGCACGGCGGCGCGGGTGGTGAAACACGCGCCCTGCGACGTGCTGGTGGTCCGGGAAGGCAAGGAGCGCTAGCCGGAAATCCTTGATTCAGGCACCATTTGGGGATGCCTTTCCAAGCCCTGTTCGATCCCTCACCCTCCCGGCGCTGCGACTGGCTCGACCTCATCCGGGGCTGGGCCGTGATCGTCATGATCGAGGTCCACTGCGTCAATGTCTGGCTGCACCACGGGATGATCCCGGACTGGCTGCACTACATCAACGGCCTGGTGGCGCCCAGCTTCATCCTGGCGGCGGGCTACAGCCTGGCCCTGTCCACCTTCCGGCCCGACGGGACCCTGCGCCCCTTCGCGCCCACCGCCAAACGCCTGGGCTTCATCCTGGCCTGCGCCTACCTGCTGCACGCCCCGGGCTTCACCTTCGCCGAGTGCACGTTTCTCACCACCGCCCAAAGGTGGCGCGAGTTCTTCAAGATCGACGTCCTGCAGTGCATCGTCTATTCCCTGCTGATCCTCCAGGCCCTGGCCCGGATCATCCGCAGGCCCATGGTCTACGCGGGCGTGGCCTTCACCGCGGCCCTGGCGGTGGCCTGGGCGGCGCCCCACCTGTGGCGTCCGGGCGTGGCCGACGGCCTCTGGATGCCCGTGCGGGGCCTCTTCAACGGCAACACCGACCGGGGCGTCACCGCCCTGTTCCCCCTCTTCCCCTGGTTCGCCTTCGCGGCGTTCGGGTCGGTACTGGGCGTGCTCTACCGGCATTTCCGGGTGCTGGACGTGGGCGGCCGCGCGCGTTGGTCCGAGGGCCGGTGGCTGGTGGTCCTGGCGGTGGCGGGGGTGCTCTTCCTGGCGTGGGGCACCTGGCAGTCCCCCTCCTGGCTGTGGAACGGACCCTGGTCCGAAGTCGAAATGGGCCGGCTCCACAACACGACCCTCCCCAGCGTCGTGCAGCGCATGGGCATGGTCTGCCTCCTGGGGGCCTTCCTGGGCTGGTTCGAGGCCGTGCGGGGGCGCTGGCCCGGCACCAACGTGGTCATGGCCGCCTCGCGGGAATCCCTGCTCCTGTACATGCTCCACCTGAACCTGATCTTCGGGTTCCTGCTGGCCGATCCCATCAAGGCGCGCACGGGCTGGGACTGGTATGCCCTGGGCTGGGCGGGCACCCTGACCCTGACGGTCGTCATCATCGGCCTGAACCTGGCGGCGGGCGTGGCCTGGCAGAACATCCGCACGAACCCCGTGCGCACCTGGAAGATCCAGCGCACCGCCCTGTACGCCCTGGGCATCTGGTTCATCGCGGGCGGCTGGATCACCTTCCACCACTTCCGGCGCAGCCCGGAGCTGGCCGTGGAACCGTACCCCTTCCTCAACTCCGCCCGCATCCGCAAGGGCCTGCCGCCCACCTCGGACGGCCTCAGCCACGACCCCATGGAGGGCATCCGGGAAAAGGCCCGCCTGCACGGGAAGCTCACGGCCGAGGAGAAACGCCTGCTAGAATTGCATCGTGACTGACCCAGCGACCATCTCACCCGGACCCTGGCAAGCCGCCCTCATCATCGCCGTGCTCCTCTACCGGGCCGTCATGGCCGGGCTGCTGGAGGCGTTCCACGCCTTGCCCTCCATCCAGCGGCGGCGCCTGCTGGAGGAGGACGCCATCGCCAACCCCCTCCTGGCCTCGCTTCTGGAGCGGCCCCACGTGCTGGGCCTGTGCCTGTCGCTGCTGAACCAGACGCTCCTCCTGGGCCTCCTGATCCTGGTCTGGCCCCTCAAGGACCTGCTGCCCGGGGGCGGCTACCTCATGGCGGGCCTCTTCCTCGCCTGCATCTGGCTCGTGGACCTGGCTCTGCCGGCCCTGGTGGTCGCCGGCGAACCCGCCCTGTGGATGAACCGCCTCTTCCCCTACTACGCCCCCGTCCACCGCATCCTGGCGCCCCTGGTCGCACCCCTCGCCCGGGTGGTGCGCCGCCAGCGCGCCGACCATGACCGCACCCGGGACGACGAGGACGAGGACGTGCCCGACGAGGCCGTCACGGCCCTCCTGGAGGAGGGCGAGGCCGAGGGCATCCTGGAGGAGGAGGACCGCGTCCTCATCCGGAACGTGGTGGAGTTCGGGGACACCGTGGTGCGCGAAGTCATGACGCCCCGGACCCTGGTGGAAGGAATCCCCCTCACCGCCACCTTCCCGGAAGCCTGGGCCGCGTTCCGGGCCAGCCGCCATTCCCGCATGCCCCTCTACGACGGCACCATCGACCACGTGGTGGGCATCCTGCTGCTGAAGGACCTCATGCAGGTGCCGCGGGAGGATCCCCTGGACCTGCCGGGCCTGGCCAAGCCCCCCTGCTTCGTGCCCGAGAGCAAGAACATCCTGCAGCTCCTGCGGGAGATGCAGCGGGACCGCCAGCAGCTGGCGGTGGTGGTGGACGAGTTCGGGAGCGTCTCGGGCATCGCCACGCTGGAGGATCTGCTGGAGGAGGTCTTCGGGGAGATCCATGACGAGCACGAGGTCCAGGCGGACATCGTGGACATGGGCAACGGGGAGTTCCTGGTCTCGGGCCAGGTGCACGTGGACGACCTGGAGGAGCGCATCGGGCTGGTCTGCGAGCGCGACGGTTTCGACACCCTGGGGGGGCTGATCATGGCCCGGCTGGGGCGGATCCCGAATTCCCAGGAGACCCTGGAGGTCGAAGGGGCCCGGCTGACCGTACAGAAGATGGAAGGGCGGAGGATCCTGCAAGTGCACGTGCGCCGGGAGCCGCCCGCGGAGTGAAGGCGGGGGGAGGCTCAGGGCGTCTGGTTCCGGTCCGCTGTCAGCGTTCGAGCAGGGCGAGTTCCTTTTTCAGGATCTCCAGCCGGGCGCCCTCGGGGGCCGACTGGCACAGGCCCCGGAGGGCCCGAACCTGCGCCGCGCGCAGAGCCTGGTCGGCCGGGATGGGGACATCCGGAATGACGCCGGCGCCCTCCCAGTTCCTGCCGGTGAGGGCCGTGCCCATGTGGCCGTTGGGAATGTAGGCCTGGAAGCCCGGGGCGATGGGCCGGGGGTTGGGCACCTGGTTCGCGCCGCCCCAGGTGGGCTCGCCGATCACCAGGGCGCGGTGGCGTTCCTGCAGGAGGTAGGCGACGGCCTCGCCCCCGGAAGCGGTGCGCGGGGAGGTGAGCACGAAGGTGGGCCGGCTCGCGTTGCGGTGGGGCAGGGCGGCGGGTTCGCTGCGGTAGGTGCTGGGCTCCTCCGGGGGCCTGGGGGCGATGGCGAACAGGGGCATATCGGCCCCCTCCAGGAAATAGCTCGTGAACAGGGCGACGGTCGGCGTGGCCCCGCCGCCGTGGTCCCGGAAATCCAGGATGAGCGCGTCGGCGTGGCTGAGGACGGCCATGGCCTGGGCGATCACCTCCCGGGCCTCCTCGGGGCGGTAGAAGCCCGTCATGCGCAGGTAGCCGACGTTGCCGGGGAGGATCTCGACCTTCTGGACCCCGAAGTTCTCCCGGCGGCCCCGCTCCGCGCGGGTCTCCTGGGGGGCCGGTGAGGCCGGCGTGGGCGCCTTGGCGACGGCCAGGGAGAGGTGCCGGTCCTGGGCCACGGCATGCATGTCGGCGGTGACGAGGTCCGCCAGGGCGCCGGGGCCGGCTGCGGCGGCGTAGCGCCCCTTGGCGAGGTTCTCCCGCAGGGCGGCGGCGATCCGGGTGGCCAGGGCCGCGTCGAAATACTCCGCCTCGATCCGGCTGGCGAGGGCCGTGACCGCGCCTTGTATGGCGGCGGCATCAAGGGCCACCTGCTTTTGTTCCCTTGGCTCCGCGGGAGCGCCGTCGCAGGCTGACCCGGCCCCGCCAGCGAGGATGACGGCCAGAGCGAAACGGAAGGCGGTTGTGCGCAGAACCATCTGGAGCCCTTGGGAGGTGAACCGCAATTCTCCCACGGGGTCAGGGTAAGGCAAGGCACAGACCCATTCGGACGTTTCTACCCCAGGTAGGTCTGGATCTTCCCCAGCAGCCTGACGAACTCCACCGGCTTGCTCTCGAAGTCCGTGCACCCCGCGGTCATGGCCTTCTCCCGGTCGCTGGTCATGGCGTGGGCCGTGAGGGCGATGATGGGGATGGACCGGGTGGCCTCGTCGGCGCGCAGGATCCGGGTCGCCTCGTACCCGTCCAGCTTGGGCAGGCTGATGTCCATGAGCACCAGGTCCGGCGCCGCGGAGCGGGTCATGGCCACGGCTTCCTCGCCATCCTCGGCGAAGACCACCTCGTACCCGCGGCGCGCAAGGAGCCTGGACAGGGAATCCCGGTTCATCTCGTTGTCTTCCACGAGGAGGATCTTGGGCATGGGCCGACCTCTGGCTCCCAAGTCTAGCAAGGATTTTTGGACAGGACGCTCCTTGATCGGGCGCTAATTTCGGGTGAAGCTGGATCAGGTCGGGGTGTGCATGTTCAAGAAGGTTCTAGCTTTTCTGGCGCTGCTGGCGATCCCGGCCGTGTTCTTCATGATCCGCTGGCGCGAGGGCCGCCGCCTGGTGCCCCAGCCCCGGGGCATGGTGCTGGGACTCTACGCGGGCCTGCCCGACTACGACTACGGCGAGGAACTGGCCCGCATCCGGAGCACCGGGGCCACCTGCGTGAGCCTCCAGGCCATCTACCGCATGGAGACCGGCCACAGCGACGAGATCCGGCGCCACCCCACCAGCAGCCCCACGGAACGGGCCCTCCGGCGCACCTTCCGCCAGGCCCGGGACCTCCAGTTGCGGATCATGTTCTTCCCCACCATCAACATGCGGGACGAGGCCGAGAACGCCAAGTGGTGGCGCGGCAACATCCACCCGGACCACTGGGACGTGTGGTGGCGCAACTACACCGCCTTCAACGTCCACCTGGCGGCCCTCGCCCAGGAGGAGGGGGTGGAGTGGTACAGCGTGGGCACCGAGATGGCCAGCACCCATGCCTTCCCCGACCAGTGGCGGGCCCTGGTGGCCGAGGTGCGCAAGGTCTTCAAGGGCAAGATCACCTACAGCGTCAACTTCGACAGCCACGACAGCTTCACCTTCGGGGACTGCCTGGACGTGATCGGCATCAACACCTACGACCCCATCGCCAAGCACGAGGAATACCCCTCCCCCGAGGCGATCCGGGACGCCTGGTGGTGGATCATCAACAAGGCCCGCACCCTCCATGCCCGCTTCGACCGTCCCGTGATGATCACCGAGGTGGGCTACCCCAGCGTGGCCCATGCCCACGTGGGGCCCTGGGACTTCCGCACGGACAAGCCCTGCGACCTGGAGCTGCAGGACCTCCTGGTGGGCGGCGCCCTCAAGGTGGTGCGCAACTGGAGCGACGGCGAGGCCGTCTTCTACTACCTCTACGGGGAGAACCTGAACACCAAGCCCGTGGGCGGGCCCCAGGACCGCACCTACGCCATCTGGGGCAAGCCCGTGGAGAAGACGCTCAAGGACTACTTCGCCCTGCCGATCTTCGAGGGGCACATCGCCCCCAAGGCCTCGGACCGCCACGACGCCATGATCCAGAGCCTCGCCAGCTGCCTGCGCAAGGAGCGGGACTACGAGGACGGGGCCCTGCCGGCCTGGGCCGTGGCATGGATGGCCGCCCATCCCGGCGACGAACGGGAGGCCCGCGCCTTCCTGAAGAAGGACATCCCCCCCAAGCACAAGATCCCCAAGGGCCAGGAACGGTAAAGCGATCTAGAATCGAACTCCCATGAACGCCACCCCCGCCCCCGGCGCCCCGAACGTGCCCATGAAGACCGCCCTCCTGGTGGAGGACGAGCCCAGCACGCTGCGGTTCTACACGGCCGGCCTCAAGGGCCTCCAGGAATTCCGCCTGCTGGCCGCCCAGAACGGACTGGAGGCCCTGGAGGTGCTCCAGGCCGAAGCCGTGGACGTGGTGGTCACCGACCTCAACATGCCGGTCCTGGACGGCTACGGCCTCATCGCCATCCTGGCGGAGCGCTACCCGTCCCTGCCCATCATCGTCATCACCTCCGTGGCCGAGCCCGAGCAGCTGAACCAGGTAATGGAGCTGGGCGTCCTGCGGGTGATCCCCAAGCCGCCACGGCTCTCGATGCTCATGGAGGCCATCCGGGCCGCGGTGGCCGCGCCCTCGCCGGGCATGACCCGGGGCCTGGGCCTGCCCAGCATCCTCCAGCTCCTGAACTGGGAGCGCCGCTCCGCCACCCTGACCGTGCGCGGCGCCGAAGGCACCGGCTACCTCTACGTGCGGGAAGGGGAGCTGATCCACGCAGCCGTGGGCAAGGAGAGCGGCCTCCTCGCCGCCTACCGGCTGCTTTCCTGGGAAGGCATCCAGGTGGAATTCGTCTTCAAATGCAAGGTCCGGGCGACCATCGACCTGCCCTTGCCGGAGGTCCTCATGAACCAGGCCCTGTTCCGCGACGAGCAGGCCCTGGAACGTGATAAGCGCCGCACCGACATGTGGCACGGCTGACCATGCGGGTCCTCCTCGCACGCCACGGTGAAACGCAGTGGAACGTCGAAGGCCGCCACCAGGGCCAGACCTTCGACATCCCCCTCTCGGAGGTGGGCCGGGCCCAGGCCGCGGCCCTGGGCCGCCGCCTGGAGGGCCTCCGCATCGCCCGGGCGGTGGCTTCCCCCCTGCTCCGGGCGCGGCAGACGGCCGAAATCGCCCTGGGCGGCCGGGCCCCCATGCTCACCCTGGACCCCCGCCTGGTGGAAATCTCCCACGGCGACTGGGAGGGCCGGCTGGCCGCGGAGATCCAGGCGGAGCAGCCCGACCTGCGCCGGGCCTGGCGGGAGACCCCCCACCTGGTCACCCTCCCCGGCGGCGAGAGCTTCCGGGACGTGGAGGAGCGGGCCTGGCCCGCCTTCGAGGAGGCCCTCCGGGGCGCCGGACCCGAGGATTGTGTGCTCATCGTCACGCATGACGGCGTCAACCGGGCCCTCCTGGCCCGGATCCTGGGACTGGATCTCAGCCGCGTCTGGGGATTCCGCCAGGCCGCCACCTGCCTGAACCTGCTGGAAGGCACGGATGCCGGGCATCTCCAGCTGGTCAGGCTGAACGACGCGGCCCACCTGTACGACCTTTTCGGGGAAACGGTCCACCGCAAGCTCTAGAGACTCCCGGCTGGCTTATCCCCCTGACCTTTGCGAAAATGAAGGGTCGTCCCATGCTGCCGTCTCCTCCGAGAACCCATCAACCAGGAAGGATCGCATGTCCCAGCTCAAGCCCTTCAAGGCCTATCGGCCCAAGCCCGAACTCGCCGGCCAGGTGGCCGCCGTCCCCTACGACGTGGTGAACACGGAGGAGGCCAAGCAGCTCGCCGCGGGCAACCCCTACTCCTTCCTCCACGTGGGCCGTCCTGAAATCGACCTGCCCGCCGACATGGACATCCATGCCGACGAGGTCTACGCCCAGGGCGTGAAGAGCCTGCGCAAGCTCATCGCCGACGGCACGCTGATCCACGAGGACCGGCCCTGCCTCTATATCTACCAGCAGCGCATGGGCGACCACGTCCAGGCCGGGCTGGTGGGCCTGTGCTCCGTGAAGGAGTACGAGGACGGCCAGATCAAGCGCCACGAATACACCCGCCAGGACAAGGAGGACGACCGCACCCGCCACGTCACCGAGCAGGCGGCCAACGCCGAGCCCGTGTTCCTGGCCTACCGCGCCGTGCCCTACATCGACTCCCTGGTCGACAAGATCCGCGCCACCAAGCCCGTCTACGACGTCACGACGCCCGACGGCATCGGCCACACCGTGTGGGTCGTCTCCGAGGAGACGCACATCTACACGCTGAACCACCTCTTCGACGCCATCCCGGCCCTCTACATCGCCGACGGCCACCACCGCACCGCCGCGGCCATCCGCTACGGCCAGGCCCAGCGCGCCAAGACCGTCGACGGCACCGGCGACGAGCCCTTCGAGAGCTTCATGGCCGTGGTCTTCCCCCACGACCAGCTGAAGATCATGGACTACAACCGCGTGGTCAAGGACCTCAACGGCCTGACCCCCGAAGCCTTCCTGGCCAAGATCTCCGAGCGCTTCGACGTGGCCCCCTGCGCCGACCGCAGCCCCAAGGCCCCCACCACCTTCGGCATGTTCCTGGGCGGCACCTGGTACGCCCTGGCCGCCAAGACCGGCACGTACCCCGCCACCGACCCCGTCCGCAGCCTGGACGTGAGCATCCTGCAGGAGAACCTCCTGTCCCCGGTCCTGGGCATCCAGGATCCCCGCACCGACACCCGCATCGATTTCGTGGGCGGCATCCGCGGCATGGACGAGCTCGAGAAGCGCGTGAAGAACGGGTGGGCCGTGGCCTTCGCCCTCTATCCCACCTCCCTCGACCAGCTCATGTCCGTGGCCGACGCCGGCCAGATCATGCCTCCCAAGTCCACCTGGTTCGAGCC
>DBME01000221.1:22776-24453 GCA_002298155.1 Holophagaceae bacterium UBA706
ACCGCCTCCGGGCGGCCCCCCCTTTTTTTGCCCGTTCAATTCCGGAGGTAGATCCATGAAGATCCTCATCGCGGACGCGTTCGACGCTTCCCTTCCCAAGCGCCTGGAAGTCTTCGGCGACGTCACCAACGACATGGCCGCCCTGGGCGAAGCCCACGTCCTGCTCATCCGCTCCAAGACCACCGTCACCGCCGACCTGGTGGCCAAGGCCCCCAACCTCAAGCTCGTCATCCGCGGCGGCGTGGGTCTGGACAACGTGGACAAGGAAGTGTGCAAGGCCAAGGGCATCAAGGTCATGAACACCCCCGCCGCCTCCAGCGTGGCGGTGGCCGAAATGGCCATGGCCTTCATGGTCGCCATCCCGGCCCGCCTCATCGAGGCCCACATGGCCATGAAGGAAGGCAAGTTCCCCAAGAACGAGCTCAAGCGCACCGAGTGCTTCCAGAAGACCCTGGGCCTCATCGGCGCCGGCGCCATCGCCACGGAAGTGGCCAAGCGCGCCGCGGGCTTCGGCATGAAGATCATCGCCTTCGACCCCTTCCTCCAGACCCACCCTATCGCCGAGCTGAAGACCTTCGACGAGGTGCTGGCCCAGTCCGACTTCATCAGCATCCACACGCCCCTCACCGACCAGACCCGGGGCATGTTCAACGCGGACGCCATCGCCAAGATGAAGGACGGCGTCATCATCGTGAACACCGGCCGCGGCAAGGTGATCGTCGAGAAGGACCTGGCCGAGGCCCTGGAGGCCGGCAAGGTGCGGGCCTACGGAACGGACGTGTGGTTCAGCGATCCCCCGCCCGCCGACTGCCCCCTGCTCACCGCCAAGAACGTCTTCATGGCTCCGCACCTGGGCGCCAGCAGCAAGGAGAACCTGCTGCGCATCGGTGACACCGTCGTCGAGATCCTTTCCACGTTCAAGATCTAGGAGATATCCATGACCAAGCGCGCCATCAACTTCTACGCCGGCCCCGCGGGCCTGCCCCTGCCTGCCCTGGAGCGTGCCAAGGAAGAGCTCCTGGACTTCGCCGGCACCGGCATGTCCGTCATGGAGGTCAGCCACCGCTCCAAGGAATACGACGCCGTGCACGAGGAGGCCATCTCCCTCACCCGCGAGCTCATGGGCATTCCCGACAACTACAAGGTCCTGCTCCTGCAGGGCGGCGCCCACCTCTCCTTCGGCATGATCCCCCTCAACTACCTGCGGGGCGGCCTGAAGGCCGACTACATCAACACCGGCAACTGGGCCGAGAAGGCCTACAAGGAAGCCAAGCTGGTGGGCGGCGAGGAGCGCGTTCGTCTGGCTGGTTCCACCAAGGGCGAGAACTACGCCCGCCTGCCCAAGGCCTCCGAGCTGACCATCCACCCCGATTCCGCCTTCGTCCACTTCACCTCCAACAACACCGTTGAAGGCACGCAGTGGCAGCAGTTCCCCGAGACCGGCGGCATCCCCTACATCTGCGACATGTCCAGCGACATCATGTGGCGCAAGTTCGACGTGTCCAAGTTCGGCATGATCTACGCCGGCGCGCAGAAGAACCTCGGCCCCTCCGGCGTCACGCTCACCATCGTGTCCGACGAGTTCCTGGCCAAGGCCGAAGCCGCCGACCTGCCCAGCTACCTGCGCTACAAGATCCACGCCGAGAAGAACAGCCTCTACAACACCCCGCCCACCTT
>DBME01000221.1:24503-24845 GCA_002298155.1 Holophagaceae bacterium UBA706
AAGGGCGAGCTGCTCTACGGCTGCATCGACCGCCACGCGGGCTTCTACAAGCCCTTCGTCACCGAGAAGGCCGACCGTTCCCTCATGAACATCGACTTCTTCCTCCCCAGCGAAGAACTGACCACCGCCTTCGTGGGCGAAGCCAAGAAGGCCGGCATGGTCGGCCTCAAGGGCTACCGTGATGTCGGCGGCATCCGCGTCTCCGCCTACAACGCCGTGACGGTCGAGAACATCGAGACCCTCGTGTCGTTCATGGAAGAATTCGTCAAGAAGAACGGCTAGTCTTCAGCCGGGGTTAACGGGCGCCCCTTCGGGGGCGCCCGTCGTTTGGAACCGTCCTAT
>DBME01000322.1 GCA_002298155.1 Holophagaceae bacterium UBA706
GTGTCCCCATGGAAGACCGGCAGCGGGAAGGCGATGCCCAGGAAGCTGCCGGCGGCGCCCAGGTAGGCCGCCTCCAGGGCGATGCGGGGGCGGTGGATGAGCTTCCACCAGACGCCCACCGGCTGGGGGCGCCGCACCGTCTCCCGCAGCACCTGGGTCGTGAACCAGGGCCCCGGATCCACCTCGGCCAACGCCGGCAGGGCCGCCGCCATGGCGGCGAGGGTCGTCACCAGGACCGCGCAGCCTCCGCAGTGCTCCAGGTGTCCCTGCACCAGGGCGGCCTTCCCCGCCTCCAGGGTCCCGTCGACGTAGTCGCAGGCCAGATCCCGGAGCCGCTGGCAGGGCGAGCCCGAGGTGCGGGCCAGGATCGACCGGGTGAGGTCGTCCGCCGCATGGGCGTCCATGGGCACGTCCCCGAAGGGCGGCAGAAGGGGGTCCAGGGCGCTCATTCCGCCCCCCCGAACCCCGCCGCGCAGAGCTTCTCGGCCAGTTCCAGCCGCGCCCGGCTCGCCCGGGACTTCACCGTCCCCGCGGGCACGCCCAGGATCCCGGCCACCTCCTCCACCCCCAGCCCATGGATCTCCCGGAGCACAAGCACCTCGCGGTTGAAGTCCGTGAGCTCGTGGAGGGCCCGGTGCACCAGGTTCCGGCGCACGGCCTCGTGGTGGGCCTCCTCCGGCGACGGTTCGCCGGAGCGGAGGTCGAACATCTCGTCCGCCGGCAGGTCCCACAGGGGCGGCCGCGCCTTGCGGCGCCGCAGGTGGTCGATGCATGCGTTCCGGGTGATGCGCAGGATCCAGGCCAGGCACCCCTCGGCCTCGGGCACCTGGGCCAAGCTCCCGTAGACCCTCACGAACACGTCCTGGGCAAGGTCCCGGGCGTCCTCGGCCTGCCCCGTATAATGGAAGGCCAGCCCGAAGACCCGCCCCTGGAACATGCGCACGAAGGCCTCCCAGGCCAGCTCGTCGCCGGCACGGACCTGGGTCAGCAGCTGGGGCAGTTCCATGGGGCCTTCGGAAGGGGGCGGGTGGTGCCCTAGGATCATAGACGCAGCCCGGCCGCTTCAGGTTCGCCGTCCCGGATAATTACCTACTCGAAGGTACGTCCTTGACATGTCACCAACCGGTGACTACCTTGATAGGGAAAGAGACCAAGCCCATGCGCGTTTCCAAAACCCCGATTCCCGCCCGCGACGCCGACGCCACCCGCGCCCGGATCATGGCGGCCGTGGGAAGCCTCCTGGTCAGGGAGGGGTTCGGCGCCCTCGGCGTGAACGCCGTAGCCCGGGAGGCAGGCGTGGACAAGGTCCTCATCTACCGGTATTTCGGTGGCATGGACCCCCTTCTGGAAGCCTGGGGGAACGCTTCCGATTTCTGGCCCTCGGTGGAAGAGATCCTAGGCACGGAACCCGAGACGGATCCGGCGCGCCTTGCCGCAGGTCTCCTCAAGCGCCATCTCCGCGCGCTGCGCGCACGGCCTCACACGCTTGAGGTTCTCGCCTGGGAGACCGTTGCCCGCCATCCGCTCACGGCCATCCTGGCCCGCATCCGGGAGGCCCGGTCTGAGCAACTCATGGCCACCCTTCCACCCTCCTTCCGGGAAGCGGGTTTCGATGTCGAGGCCTTCTCAGCGTTGCTGGGGGCCGGCCTGCAGCACCTCCTGTTGCGCTCCCGCACCACGGACGTGTTCAATGGCGTGCCCATCGGAACGGGTGAGGGATGGCTTCGCCTCGAAGCAGCGGTGGACGCCCTCTGCAGCCGGATGTTCTCCACGTCCGCCATCCGGACTTAGGCGGCGCCTTCGGCAGGCCGTTTTTTTTGGTTCTTATGTCACCATTCGGTGACAATTTTTGGGAGAACCCCCATGCCTCGCATCTTCACCTGCCTCGCGCTTTCCACCGGCCTCGCCCTGGCGGCCCAGACGGCACAGCCGACCTTCACATGGTCCACTGAAACGGACGTCCTTCCTTGGGCCACCGGGGGTTGGTACACGTCCTTGGCCGCAGGCCGGAATCAGTGGCGGTGGCGGCTCGTTGCTGCCGAAGTCCATCAGCCGAAGGCCTTCTGCCCCAGGAACTGGAAGGACGGCCGAACGCAGGCGGTGGCCCTGTTGGCGGACCGGTTCATGCGCCCACGCTTCTCGGGCCCTTGGGTAGGCGGGGGCATCGAACGGTGGGACGAAACCTACGCGTCGGAGACGGGGAACGTTCAGGCCAGGTTGACGAGCCTTCAGGCAACACTGGGCGCCGGGTGGGTCCTCGAACTCGGGAGAGGCTTCACCGTGAACCCCTGGTGCGCCGTGCACCAACGCATTGCTGGCGACCGCAACTCCGGTCAAGGGCTGGCTGCCTGCCGGCCGCAACCGCTGCAAGCCGAGGCCTCCCTCAAGATCGGCTATACCTTCCGGTGACGAGGATTTGATAATTTCATCAATATATATAAATATTTTCTATTATACATCGTGCCATTTTTGTCTGGGTGCCTATCATGTAGGCCTAGGAATTCTCCACAAGGCCCTCCTTTGCGGGACTACGCCACCAAAGCCCGCTTCCCCAAAGGTGCCATGCCATATTAACAATTTAGATTTGCTGTTTGGGGTTAAGCCATGCTCGAATCCAAAGGCATCCTCACCGAACGCTCCGAGAGGGTCATCCTCCTCGCCCTCCGCTACGTGGCCGATCGCATCGGCCTCTCCAGCCCCCAGACCCTCGACTTCTCCACCCGGCTGGTGGTCAAGGCCGAGGTGGCGGCCCTGGACGGCCCCGCCCCGGAACGCCACCCCGCCTTCCGGGAACTGGGTCCCCGCCACGGCATCGCCGCGGAAACCTGGAACGAGGCCCTGCGGGAAGCCTCCCTGGCCGAATTCCGCTTCCCGGGCAGCATCGAATTCGTGGCCACGGAGGATGCCGGGGTCGTCCTCCAGACCTGGACGGACTTCATGGACGGCAGCGTGCCCCGGGTCCGGGCCCTGGAGCAGCAGCTCCTCCAGCCGGAACCCTGGCTCGAGAGCCTCCTGCCCCCCGACTTCCTCCGGGGCCTCATGGGGGTGTCCGGCGCTTCCGTGGGCGAATCGGCCCCGGCTCGGCGGGAAGCCCCGAAGCTCGAACCTTCCCAGCCCGTCATGCGCTTTTTCGGCGTGCCCTTCCTCAAGGGCCTGGGCAGCGCCTTCACGGCCATCGAGCTCTGCCCCTTCCTGCGCCACCTCGCCACCATCCGGGACGGGGTCGAACTGGAGGTGGCCAACCGCGTCACCCTGCAGCCCTTCGACCTGGGCGACCTGGCCGAGGCCCACCACATCGCCTTCCGCCCCCGGCAGAAGGGCGACGATCTCGTGGAACTGGCCATCGCGGGACCCCGGCCCGAAATCGCCCGCCTCGACCTTCGGGACGGAAGCGAGCTTCCCGGACTTCCCCTGGCCAACGTCACCTCCATGGCCTACAGCGGTGACGGCCGGTTCGTGGCCGCGGGCAGCCGGCAGGGCCGGATCCGGGCCTGGCACCTCGGGTCGGAGGGTCCGAACCTCGTCCTGGAGGCGGACCTGGAGGACCCGATCGCCAGCCTAGCCTTCCACCCCGAGGATCCGACCCTCTACGGAACCCTCGCCTCCGGCGCTCCCCTCGAACTCGAACTGGCCCCGAGCCTCGCGGCCTCGGCCGTGGCCGCCCTGCGCGAGCGGGCCCCGGGCGTTCCCTTCCGGCAGGTGGCCACGGGACGCTCGGGCTACCTCCTCTACCTGGCCGGCGCGGACGACCACGTCTACGCCCTGGACACCGTCACCGCGGAAGTGGGCGTGATCAACCCCGGCGTGGGCCCCATCGCCGGGCTCCAGGTCCTGCCCCTCAGCGGTTACCTGTGCGTCCACGGACCCCACGCCGTGTACGTCGCCCATCCGGTGGGCCCCGGCCACCAGGACCACGTCGCCCTCCGGTGCTCCTTCGAGGAGGCCATCTTCGCGGCCAGCGAACTGGACCGGGACGCGGTCCTGGTCTTCCATGACGCGTCGCCCAACTAGAAGCGCGCCTGGACCCCCAGCTCCACGTCCCACTGGTCCATGCGCAGCGTGATGGTCTGTTGCCCCGGTGCCTCCAGCGGATTGGCGCCCGTCACGGCGTGGCTCAGTCCCCGGGTCACCGCCAGCGACACGTCCCGGTCCCTCCCCAGACGCCGGGTGGCGCCGGCGCTCACGTGCCGCTCCACGACGCCGGGCGCGAGGATGTTGAACAGCACCTCCCCGGAGGGGATGGGCTGCGAACCCTGGCTGCAGCCGGCCCTCAGGGTCCAGTCCGGCGTGGCCCGCCACTGGGCGCCGGCCTTCACCACCGTTTCGTCCTTCCAGCCGAAGCCGGCGCCGCCGCCGGCCCCCAGGGGCGCCGTCTGGAGGTTGGGCAGCAGTGGGTTCCCCACGGACGCCACCTCGGCGTAGTTGATGCGCTGCACGTCCAGGACGAGCGTCAGTGCCGCCGTGGCCTTCAGGGCGGCGCCGGCGGTCCAGGTGGAGGGGATGTCGAAGCCTCCCTTTTCCGCGAAGAGCCCCTGGTACTTCGAGAAGGCGCCGAAGCGCGTCCGCGTCTGGTAGCTCGCGCCCAGGCGCAGGCGGGAGCCGGCCTCGCCCTGGTAGCCTACCCTCAGGCCGTAGCCCAGAGCGGTGTCGTTGCCCTGATCGCTGAGGTGGGCCGGGTCCGCACTGAAGGGGGCGAAGGACGCCAGCCCCTGCGCCCGGAACTGCTGCCGGGCCAGGATGGCGGTGACACCCACGCCCTGCCCTTTTCCGAACGCCAGCGCATAGGAGGGCGCCACGAAGAGCTGCGTGAGGTTCACCCCCGCCTGCCCCGCCCCGAAGGTGGAACCCGGATAGTTCGTGTTCATGCCGCCGTTGCCGTACACCGCCACCGTGAAGGTGCTGGACGGCGTGAGGCGCCAGGACGCCCCCAGACTCGGCACGAGGAACGCCGTGGACGCCGACACAACCTTCCCCGGCGCCAGCCCGAAGGTTCCCGGAGCCCCCGAGGGCGCGCCCTTCACCTCGTAGTCCCGGTTGGGGTTGAAGTACGCCAGCCCCAGGTCGAAGGTATCCCCGAGGAAGGCCGCCGCGGCCGGGTTGGTGGCCACGGAGAGACTGCCCAGGGACAGCGCCGCGCCCGCGCCGGCCAGGCCCTTGTGGGCGGTGCCGACGCCGTTGGAGAAGTAGCCGTCGGTGGCCAGGGCGGGAAGGGTGGCCAGGAGGAGGATGGTTTCGCGCTTCATGTGCACTCCGGAAGGGGAAAGGGATGAGGCTCCGCCCGCCGGCGATGCGCCGGCGCGGACGGGTGGATCGGGAAGGGGTTCAGCCGGCCCGGAAGAGGCCGTAGATCCGGCACCCCACGCAGAAGCCCAGGAACGCCTCCAGGCTTGCGGCCAGGACGAGGGCGCCGGTCAGGACCTGCGCTGCGAGGGGGTGGTGGAGCCCCAGGGCCAGGGCGATGCCCAGCGAGAAGAGCGCGCCGATGAGGGCCGCGAAGCGCTTGGGTCCGGCGTTGACCGGCGCGGGGGGGAGCCCCGCGAGGCTGCGCAGCCCCTGCCCGGCCCGGCCGATGGGACTCCACCGCGTCCAGCCGCGGTGGCGCAGGGCGAAGTCCAGGGCCAGGAGCAGGGGCGCCCAGGGGCGCCCCGTCCAGACC
>DBME01000115.1:0-2995 GCA_002298155.1 Holophagaceae bacterium UBA706
GGGCCGGCACGGCCATGGCCGCCCTGGGGCGCCTCCTGGACGCGGCCCTGCTGGTGTGGGGCGGGCTCCAGGTGACCCGGGGGAACCTGGGGCTGGGTTCCTTCCTGGCCTTCATGCAGCTTGCGGCGGGCTTCATGGCCGCGGTGCTGGGCCTGGTGGGCACCTGGCTGGCCCTCATGGTCCTGGGGCCGCAGCTGGCCAAGGCCTCCGAGATCCTGGACCTCACGCCCGAGCCCCGGCCCGGGCCGGGGCTCGCCGAGGCGCGGCCCGAGACCCTGGAGATGGAGGACGTGTGGTTCCGATACCGGCCCGACGGTCCTTGGGTCCTGGAAGGCCACCATCTCCGGGTGGAGGCCGGGGGCAAGTTGAAGCTCTCCGGGCCTTCCGGCTGCGGGAAGTCCACCCTGCTGCGCCTGGCCGCGGGGCTGGAAATCCCCGCGCGGGGCAAGCTCCTGGCCGGGGGGGTGCCGCCGGTCCAGGCGCGGCACCGCATCCTGTACCTGCCCCAGTTCGTGCAGCTCTACGGGGGCTCCATCCTGGACAACCTCGGCGTCCTCTCGGGAGGGGCCTCCGGCGAGGCTCTCATGCGCGCCGCGGCCGCCACGGGCCTGGAGGCGTGGGTGGCCTCCCTCCCCATGGGCTTCCGGACGATCCTGCCCCAGGGCGGCCGGACCTTGTCGGGGGGCCAGCGCCAGTGGGTGGCCCTAACGGCTGCGGTGGCCTCGGGGCGGGGCCTGCTGCTCCTGGACGAACCCGTGGCCAGCATGGACCCCGCCACCGCCGCCCGCCTCATGGCCCTCCTGGAGGCACAGGCCTGCACCCTCGTGTGGGCGGGCCATGGGGAACGTGGGGGGGCCGGATCGGTTGTTCACACTTCGAGATAAAGGTGACGATAATCGTGACACCTGAATCAACGGGAGACCCATGCGCGGACGCCTCTGCCTTACCCCCGCGGTATGCCTGGCGGCCCTGGCGCAGACGCCGCCGCCCGCCGCCGACCTGGAACAGCAGCTGGCGGACCTCCTGGACACGCCCGTGACCATCCCCATCTCCGTCGCCAGCACCGTGGCCATGGGGCTGCGGGAGGCGCCGGGCATCGTCACCCTGGTGACCCGGGACGAGATTCTCGCCAGCGGCGCCCGGGACCTGCTGGAGATCCTGCGCCTGGTGCCGGGCTTCAACGTCGCCGCGGACGAGCAGGGCGTCCTGAGCCTGGGGGTGCGGGGCAACTGGGGAACGGAAGGGAAGATCTCCGTGCAGCTGGACGGCATCGAACAGAACGAGCTGCGCTACTCCACGTTGTTCCTGGGCGGCAACCTGCCCCTGGACCAGGTGAGCCGCATCGAGATCATCCGGGGGCCGGGGAGCGCCATGTACGGCGGCACGGCGGAACTGGCGGTGGTGAACATCATCACCCGGGGCCGGGAAATGGGCGGGGCCTCGGCGGACCTTTCCTGGTCGCGCTCGGACCAGGCCACCTCCCGGCGCACGGCGGGCCTCGCCTACGGCGGCGCCTCGGGAAGCGTGGCCTACGCCGTTACGGCCTACCGGAGCCTGGGCTACCGCAGCGACCGCCCCTACCAGCTCGACGCCGGCACCTCCCTCCCCCTGGCCGGGCAGGCCTACCTGAACGACACCGCCGTGAACGCCAGCGTGGAATACCGGGGCTTCTCCCTGCGGGCCCAGGACGACCGCTACCGGGTGGGGGACTACACCGGCACCTACGGCCCGGGCGTGCTTTCCAATGAGTTCAACCAGCGTGCCGTGGAGGCGAAGTATCTCTGGAAGCTCTCCGACACCTTCAGCCTGACGCCGCGGTTCACCCGGCGCAGCAGCCAGGGCTGGTACTACCCGTCGGCGCCGGCCCGGGACCGCCTCGTCACCCGCAGCACCGTGGCGGTGCAGGGCGCCTGGGATCCCGCCAAGACCCTCGACGTTACCTTCGGGCTGGAAGGGTTCCAGGACGAGGGCCGCACCCGGGGCGCGGGGGAGACTTGGAGCGACGGCTCCACCCGGCTCGCCTACCGCAACCTCGCCGCCTACGCCCAGGCCCTCTGGTCGGTGTCCTGGGCCAAGTTCACGGTGGGCGGGCGCTTCGAGCGCCACAGCCGGGCCGGCACCAGCTTCGTGCCGCGGCTGGGCTTCACCGGCACCCTGGGGGACAACCACTTCAAGATCCTGGCGGCCCAGGCCTTCCGGGCGCCCGTGATCGAGAACCTGAACCTCAACCCCGCGGCGCGCCCCGAGCGCACCACGACCTTCGAGGCGGAGCTGGGCCGGCAGTTCAGCCAGCACGTCTCGGCCTCCGTGAACCTCTTCGACATCCGCATCCACGACCCCCTGGTCTACGCCGCCACCCCCGACGGCGTCGGCACCTACCAGAACCTCGCCCGCACCGGCAGCCGGGGCCTGGAATCCCAGATCACGTACCAGGGCGACTTCGGCTTCTTCACCTGCACCCTGAGCCTCTACGGAGCCAACGGCAACCCGGTGCCGGACTTCGCCGTGCCCCAGGCGGCCACCTACCTGCTGGGCCTGCCCCGCACCAAGGTCACGATGCAGGCCAGCATCAAGGTCACCGACGACCTCTCCTTCGCGCCCAGCCTGGTGGGTGACGGGGCCAAGTACGGCTACGGCCCGGGGGACGCTTCGCCCCGGCTCTACCCGGCCTGCACGGTGATGAACGCCTTCCTGCACTACCGCATCCAGGGATGGAAGCTCCTGCTGAGCGCGGGGGTGCTGAACCTGCTGGACGCGCCCCAGGACTGGGTGGGCGGCTACGCCACCGCGGGGCCGCCCATCCCGGGGGCCACCCGGGAGTTCACGGTGCGGGTGGGCTTCAACCTCTAGGTACGAGCGGCCAAAGGAACGGCATGGGCGGGCGCCGCCAGGCCCCTGGCGGCAGGGGAAAAGTCTGGAGAATCGCCCGGAAGGTTCCTATCATCGAGTACTCGCATGCAGGGTGAATGGATCATGAAACTGGCCCTCATCATCA
>DBME01000115.1:3003-3177 GCA_002298155.1 Holophagaceae bacterium UBA706
GACCGGCGGGAGGCTGAACGCCGGCGGGTGCGGCTCTTCGCGCCCATCGAGCACCGGCGCAAGGACCGGCGCCGGAACGGCCTGCAGGGCTACCTCGCCTGGGCTACGGGCGTCAGGAAATCGAAGCTCGCCTACCAGGGGCCGCAGGGGCCGGGGCGGCGCCCCTGATCCATG
>DBME01000071.1 GCA_002298155.1 Holophagaceae bacterium UBA706
CCTCCTTCCTCTTCGGCCTCACCCCCGGCCAGATCAAGGTGACCATCCACCCCCAGAGCCAGGTCCACGCCATGGTGGGGTTCCACGACGGCACCTACCAGCTCCAGGTGTGCGCCAACGACATGAAGCTGCCCATCCAGTACACCCTGCTCTACCCCGAGCGCATGCCCGGCCCCGTCCCCCCCTACGACTGGTCGGCTGCCCGTGCCTGGACCTTCGAGCCCCCGGACCTGGAGAAGTTCCCCTGCCTGGCCCTGGCCTACCAGGCCCTGGAAGCCGGGGGCACTGCGCCGGCCATCCTCAATGCCGCCAATGAAATGGCTGTCGCCGCCTTCCTGGACGGACGCATCGGATTCTGGCAGATCTCCGCCTGCGTGGCGGATGTCCT
The DNA here is from genome assembly GCA_002298155.1 of Holophagaceae bacterium UBA706. GTDB lineage: Bacteria > Acidobacteriota > Holophagae > Holophagales > Holophagaceae > Mesoterricola. The sequence continues at coordinate 389 of DBME01000071.1, forward strand.
GGCCTCCCTTCCGGCCGAACCGGCCCATACTTTGGAACAGGTCATGGATATGGACCTGCGTGCCCGGGAAGCTGCCGCCCGGTGGCTCCACCACCCCTCTCCCCAAGGAAATTCATGAAGCGCCTGCTCTACGTCGCCCCCGCCCTCCTGCTGATCTCCATCATTCCCGGCGCCGGCTTCTGGGGACCTGTGATCCTCCTGGTGGGGCTCATCTTCTTCCACGAGCTGGGGCACTTCCTCGCCGCCAAGTGGATGGGGCTGCCGGTGGAGGTCTTCTCCCTGGGCTTCGGGCCCCGGGTGGCCGGGTTCGCCTGGAATGAGACGGACGTACGGCTTAGCCTGCTGCCCCTGGGCGGCTATGTGCGTCTGGCCGGCTACAACCCCGAGGACCCCGATGCGGACGATCCCCACGGCTTCCTGGCCCAGCCCGCCTGGCGTCGCCTGGTCTTCTACGCCGGCGGCATCGTCGCCAACGTCCTCATCACCGTGGTGGTGTTCTTCTTCTTGGGCATCAACAACGCCCGCATCCTGGAAACGCACCCCCAGCCCTCACCCTTGATGGTGATGGAGGTGACGCCCGGCTCAGCCGGCGCCCAGGCTGGCATCCGGCCCGGTGACCAGATCACGTCCTTCGGCGAGCTCCACTACCCCGGCAACAGCAGCGAGGAGACCATCACCTACATCCGCGCCCGCAAGGGGCAGGCCATCCCGGTGGTCCTGGAGCGCGAGGGGAACATCCGGAACCTCACCGTCACCCCCCAGGAGGTCGGCGGCCAGGGCAAGGTGGGCATCTCCTTCCAGCCCTCCGAGTGGGTCTCGGAAAAGCGTCCCTTCCAGCTGAAGGACCTGGGCCCCGGCGCCCGGTTCGCGGTGGTGGGCAGTGCCGACCTGGCCTGGGAGATCCTCTCCAGCCTCGGCAAGCTCGTCACCCACAAGGTGCCCTTGGGGGAGGTGGGCGGCCCCCTCACGATCATGCGTGCCGGCAGCCGCGCCGCCAAGGCGGGCTTCATGCAGTTCATGGGCCTCGTCGCCCTCATCTCCATGAACCTGGCGATCCTGAACGCCCTGCCCATCCCCTTCCTGGACGGCGGCCACATCACCCTGCTCCTCTTCGAGAAGGCGCGGGGCAAGGATCTGTCCGTGGTGGTGAAGGAGCGCATCCTCACGGGCGGCTTCTTCTTCATGATGGGCCTGTTCGCCCTGATCATGTTCCAGGACATCGTCAAGTATTTCCGCCATTGACCCGGCGGCGGCGTCCCTTACGCCGGACGCTCCGCCTGGCACTTCCAGCAGGACACGAACTGCGGTTCCAGCACCTCCCCGCAGGACGGGCAGATCCAGGGATCCCCGGCCGGGGCGTTCTTGATGAGTTCGAAATAGGCCTTGATGAGTTCCTCGGCCGCGGCCGCGTCCTCATCCTCGAGCACGAAGACCTGGGGCAGGAGCCCCCGGATATTGTAGAGCTCGCCCCGCACGGCGTGGTGGTTGCCGCCCCGCACTTCCGCGGGGACGCCATGGTCCGTGAGGTAGGTGGCGATCATGCCGCCTTCCCGCAGGTTGAGCGCTTCAAAGATGGCCTTCATGCGTTCGCCTCCCTCAGTCCCTGTCGCCCTTGCGCACCCGGTCCATCTCCCGTTTCTGCTCCCGCTCCTTCAGGGCCTCGCGCTTGTCGCCCATGGTCTTGCCTTCGGCCAGGGCGATGCGGACCTTGATCTTGCCGCGGGGGTTCAGGTAGATGGCCAGGGGAATGACGGTGTAGCCCTTCCGCGTGACCTTGGAAAGGATCTTGTGGATCTCGGAACGGTTCAGCAGGAGCTTCCGTGGCCGGAGGGGGTCGTGGTTGGCGTAGGTCCCGAACTCGTAGGGGCTGATGTGGGCCTGCTTGAGCCAGAGGTCGCCGTCGGCGGTGTCCACGTAGGCGTCCTGGAGCTGCCCGTGGCCGCCCCGCAGGGACTTGACCTCGGTGCCCAGGAGCACCACGCCGGCCTCCCAGGTATCCACGATGTGGAAGGCGTGCAGCGCCTTCCGGTTTCTCACCAGGTCTTCACTCATGATTCCAGTCTATCCGCGATAGGCTAGGGGGTTCAGGAGTCACCATTGCTTCATAAACTACTTGCCCCCATCGTCGTCTGGATGACCGCGGTCATGGCCGCCATGGGCCCCCTGGGCGTCACGCTGCTCATGGGCATCGAGAGCGCCTGCATCCCCCTCCCCAGTGAAGTGATCATGCCCTTCGCCGGGTTCCTCGCCTTCAAGGGCCAGATGACGTTCCTGGGCCTGGGCGCCGGAAACCCCATGGCCCAGATCTGGATCGCGGGCATCTTCGGGGCCATCGGCTGCAACCTGGGCTCCATCCCCGCCTACGAGCTGGGCGCCTGGGGCGGCCGCAAGGCGGTGGAGCGCTACGGGAAGTACGTGTTCCTCAACCTGGACCACCTGGACCAGGCCCACCGGTTCTTCGAGAAGTTCGGCCACTGGGCCATCCTCATCGGGCGCATGCTGCCGGTGATCCGCACCTTCATCGCCCTCCCCGCCGGCATCGCCAAGATGGACCGCACCCGGTTCCACATCTACACCTTCGCCGGCAGCCTCCCCTGGTGCCTGGGCCTGGCCTGGGTGGGCTACAAGCTGGGCGAGAAGTGGGACACCCTGGGCGTCTACTTCCACCGGTTCGACCTGGTCATCGGCGGGCTCCTGGTGGCCGGCGTGGCATGGTTCCTTTGGAGTCACTTCCGGAAGCGTTAATATCTCAGGCATGTTCCGAGACCTGAGAAGCGCCGTCAGTTCCACCCGCAGGTTCGCCGCCTTCGGTCTGCTCATCCTGGCCCTGGGCCTGGGGGCCTACGTGATGGGCACCCAGCACGCCCACCCCCGTTTCATCCGCGCGGCGGGGCTCCTCTTCTGGGTGGTGGGCGCCTACCTGGGGATCCGCATCTTCACCTACGTGCTCCTGGACCCCCTCCTCAGCAACCGCAAGACCGACGTCCCCGGCTTCGCCCGGGACCTGGTGGTCTTCGCCCTGTACGTGGCCGCGGCGGTCCTCCTCCTGCACCAGGTGGGCGGGGTGAACCTGGGCGCCCTCCTGGGCACCGGCGCCATCGCGGCGGCCGTGGTCGGCCTCAGCCTCCAGGAGACCCTGGGCAACCTGTTCGCGGGGATCTCCCTGAACCTCGACGAGGCCTTCCGCCCCGGGGACTGGATCGAGGTCACCGGCAACCTCCGCGGCGGCGCCGGCCAGGAGACCTTCGTGGGCCAAGTGGAGACCATGACCTGGCGCTCGGTGCAGATGGTCACGGAGAATGGCGACACCACCATCTTCCCCAACCGCATCCTGGCCCAGGCCGTGGTGACCAACCTCTACGCCCCTTCCGGGCTGCACCGCCGGACCCTCAAGGTCACCGTGGAACCCCACGGCCCCATGGTGAAGACCCTGGCCGCCCTGGCCCAGGCCCTGGGGGGCATCCCCCACTATCCCGACCACAAGCCCGAGGTGGTGACCCACAGCTTCGACATGGGGGGCGTGGTGCTGGAGCTGCGCTGGTGGGCCCTGGGCTGGCGTCACGGCCGGGCTGCCAACTTCCAGGCCGTACGCCTCACCCAGACCGTCCTGAACCGCCTGGGCATCCCCCTCCTCGGGCCCCACGGCGCCACCACCCCCCATGTGAACCCCATCGTCCTCAAGGAAGGGGCCATCCGCGACATCCTCAAGAAGATCGGCCTGCCCTCCGAGTGGTCGCAGGAGCTGCAGGAGGGCATCGTCCTGCGCCGGGCCGCGCCGGGCGAAGGGATCATCCGCGAGGGGGACCCTGGGGAATCCCTGTTCATGGTCATGACCGGCACCCTCCAGGTTGTGCGCGTGGCCGAGCGCTTGACCCCTTACACGGGCCTCTACTGGGACGTGCTGGCCGAGCTGGGCCCCGGGGACTGGTTCGGGGAAGGTTCGCTCCTCACCGGCGCCCCCCGCAGCGCCACCATCGTGGCCACGTCCGCCTGCGAACTGGTGGAACTGCCCAAGGCGGCCTTCGAACAATCCCTCAAGAAGGACCCCCTGGTGGTGGAGCGCCTGGTGGATCTCATGGAATCCCGCGCCCAGCGCATGAACCAGGCCCCCAAGACGGGCCACGTGCGCGATGAATGGCTTGCCCAGATCAAACACTGGTTCCGGCTGTGACATACCCGCCCCGGGCCGCAGTACTATGGAACCGGAGGCGGCCATGAAGATCCCAGAGAACCTTCGAGAGATCGTGGACCGCCTGGGCACCGCCATGGTCCAGGCCCTGGCCCGGGACGAGGAGACGCGCGCCCTGGCGCGGGAGATCCAGGCCAAGGGCTTCGATCTGGCCCTGGTGCTGGAAGCCACGGTGGCCCTGCACCGCCGCGACGAGGAATGGCTGGATGGCGAGAGCGCCCCCGAGGGCGAATTCACCATGGGCGAGGAGGCCACCGAGTGGTCCGAAGCCGACAAGGCCTTCCTGCGCACCTTCCGGATCAGCATGTGATGTGGGACCAACCCGCCCCTGAACTGCGTCCAACCGTCCGGCCCAACGCCGCCGGCATGGACCTCGCCGAGCTGAAGGCCCTGGTGGCCGCCCTGGGCGAGAGCCCCTTCCGCGCCGGGCAGCTCCACCACGGCCTCTACCGCATGCGGTGGACCTCCTGGGAGCAGTTCACGAACCTCTCCAAGCCCCTGCGGGCGCGCCTGGAGGCGGAGGTGGACCTCGCCTGGCCCGCCATCCAGGAGAGCGCCGCCTCCGGTGACGGTTCCACCAAGCACGCCTTCCTTATGACGGACGGCGCCCTGGTGGAGGGCGTCCACATGCCCTACGGCAAGCGCACCACCCTGTGCCTGTCCAGCCAGGTGGGCTGCGCCATGGGGTGCACCTTCTGCGCCACCGGCCTCATGGGCATCAAGCGCAACCTCAGCGCCGGCGAGATCGCCGGCCAGGTGGTGGCCATGCTCAACGCCCACGGCCACGGCACCGAGGAGGCGGTGAACCTGGTCTTCATGGGCATGGGCGAGCCGCTGCACAACCTGGACAACCTCATGAAGGCCTTCGCGCTGCTCACGGACCCCAAGGGCCTGGGCATCGCCCCCTGGCGCATCACGGTCTCCACCTCCGGCCTGGTCACCGGCATCCAGCGTCTGGGCGCCTGCAAGCCCAGACCCCGCCTGGCCCTGAGCCTCAACGCCACCACGGACGACTACCGCAGCCGGATCATGCCCGTGAACCGGGTCTGGAACCTGGAGGCCCTGGCCACGACGCTGGAAACCTTCCCGCTGGAGTCGGGGGAGCGCATCACGCTGGAGTACGTGCTGCTCAAGGACGTCACGGACAGCCTGGAGGACGGCAAGCGCCTGGCTGCCTTCGCGGCGCGGTTCCCGGCCAAGGTGAACCTGATTCCGTTCAATCCCCACGAGGGGTCGGGGTTCGAGCCGCCCACGGAGGAGCGGGTGGGAGAGCTTTGCGGGCTGCTGGCGGGGCGAGGGATTACGGTGAGCGTGCGCAGGAGCCGGGGGCAGGATGTGGCGGGGGCTTGCGGGCAGTTGGTGAGGGAGCGGGGGAAGGCCTGACAGTTTGGGCACCACCGGTGCACCTGAGGCCATTCAGTTCGCTAAAGAAGGTGGATCTGGGGATTTGAGTTGCCGGATAACTCACAGGCAAGCAGTGCCGCAGCATCTTTGGCCATTAAGCCTAGCGGTAAAACTTAAATTCAAATTTCTTTGCACGTTTCGGAAGGGCGTATACCAAAACAACATCATCCAACCCGTTTACATAGAACACGAAATATTTATATTCTCCTGTTGCATCCGTCACTATCTTTTCCAGCTCAATCTGGTCACCAGATTCCAAAGCATCCCGCTTCGCCTGAATTAATAGTTCTTCATCGCAATTGTTATTTGAAATCGTGCCCATATTATGAAATTCATTGACAGGTGCTCACGCGGGCAGCAAATCCAGCTCAATTCTCCTAATCTCACCTCCGAAGCCAGCCTTCACTAGCGCAAAAAATACTGCGATGAGAGTCCACGCTCGGCCCAAAGACCAGTCCATTTTTATGCCTTTAAAATATCTTTCAGGGGTTGGGTTTCTATAATTCTACCCTACTCCAATTATAGCGAATCGAAGCAACGACCGATCCTTTCCCTTGGATCCAAACCAAGGTCTTCCATCCGCCACGCTTCCAAAGATATTCGGAGACGGCCCTAGCTGTCCGACCTTTTTGGGTCCATCAAATCAAACCACGATATTGGCTGCACATTTGCCCAACCGGGTTCCATCTCATATCTCTGATAGGAATCAGAGTAACGGTCGGTAGCCTCATCGCATGGACAGTAAAACAAACTATTTACTCCCGAAGCACGCTTGCCTGAAACTCGTGCTCTTCCGGGGCGGGATGCCAGGTCAGCGTGGCGCGTTGCGGTGGATGGTTGCCCCTTCGCCAGGTTCCTTTCCCCGCTGCAGGGGCGAACCGACCGGTCCTGCCCCCAGGAATGGCCGCCCGGGATCAAAAGGGGATCAATTCGCGAATGCCACCAGACGCTGAAAAGACTTGTGATGCAAGGAAGATAGACAAAACGGGTTTGGACGAATGGGGATCAATCCGGACGCAATGGGATCAATCGGGGCAATGGAAAGCCCATGCGGAGGTCGGAAAGCCTTACCCAGGAACGCCCGGCCGGTAGGTTGCGCCCCGGGTCTTCCCATCCCGACGCAGGCGACCAGAATTCACGAGGCGAGCCAGGAGCTTGCGGGCCTGGTTAGGGCTGAGGCCGCAAAGTTCCATCACATCGGCCCGGCGAAGGATGCCCTGGGCCTCTGCCAGCTTCAGCACCATCTCCTCGTGCCGGATCGGCTCAATTCCCGCTTGGCGCACATAGGCGGCGCTTTGTCCAGAATGACGGTAGAGGCGCGAGCTCAAGGTGTAGACCCGTTGGGTTGTGCCATGGGCCTCGATGAGGCCGTTCTCCACTAAGCGCTCCAAGACCGGCCGGGCGCTGGTTTCCGGCCGCTGCATGGCCTTGGCCAGATCCGCGGTGCCCCGCCGCCGGTCCCGTTTCAGGGTGGTCAGGACGATCAGGGCCTCCAGCGGCAGGAGCGAACCCAGCCGCTTCTCCTCCGTCAGGACATTCTCCAAGAAGGCCAGGTCCGCCTTGCCGCCGAACAGCTTCACCGATACCGCCGTGACACCTGACGCGCCGTAATCCGGCGCCGGCCGCCCAAAGCGGAGGAGCCCCTCGAAGATCAGGTCCACGCCCCGCCCGGTCCGCTCCGCAATGCCGATGCGCTTGATGGCATCGGCCAGGCACGGGTTCCGGGGGGTGGGGCGAACGGTGAGGATGTTGTCCGGGTTCACGCCGTCCGGAAACCCGCCCGGATTGCTCAGGGTGATGCCATCGTTCTCCCAGACGAGGTGCACGGTCCCCAACCGGGTGAAGTCGCGGTGGACCAGGGCATTCACCAGGGCTTCCCGGAAGCCGCGCCGATCGAAGTTGGGCACGGGCACCCGGAATAAGCCGGAATTCAGTTCCTGCTCCTCGTAGCGCACGGCGAACTGCTCGTCCATGAACTGGAAGGCCTTGAGCAGGGGCCAGCGCATGAAGGTGTTCACCTTCACATCCGTCCCATCCAGCACCTGGAAGGCCAGTTCGTGGGTGCGAAGATGGGTCATCAAGGCCCGTTCCCGGCCCAGGATGAGAAGGCCGGCCACCGTCGGGACCTGCCTGCCCCCCAGAGTCACGGTGAGGTTCAGGGCCTCGTCCAACGCTTGGTCGTCCAGGGCGAGCAAGGCCGCATCGCCCCGGAACAGCTCGATCATATTGCGCAGGCGCTCCCGTTCCAGGGGGTCCAGGTCGTCCGCGGTGGCCGCCTCCACGGGCAGGGAGGAGAAATCCAGGATGCCCAGGTCGCTCTGACGGGAAAGGTAGTCGCCGGGGTACATGGGCGCGTTCTCAGGCTTGCCGTCCGAACGCACTTGGCGGCGAACGACGAGCCCGCCCGCCGTTGCGATGATCCGTCTGGCCTTGGAGACGGTGATCCTTCCGATTGGCACCGCATCCTGCTCCAGGCGTTCGGCCCGCACCGCCAGAGGCGGCCGGGTCAAGCTGGCCACCATTCCGGGTAAGCCCTCGAGGTCCAAGTGGTTGGGGTGAAGGCCGGTTGGGGTCCCGTCGTCCTCCACCCCAAGGAACACCTCGCCCCCTTCCGCATTCGCCATCCCGACCAAAGCTTCAACGAGTTCGTGGTCCGGCAAACCCTTGCGGTCCGATTTGAACTCGACAACCAGGGTCTCACTTGGGGGAATATGGGTCACGGGAAGTCCTCAACCCATCTTAGGGCTTTTCGGGGCGCGAGAACCCTCATCCCTGGACCTAAAGAGTAGGATCCGGCCCCACCCAATCCTCGCCCCCCCTCGCCGGCGAGATCGCCGGCCAGGTGGTGGCAATGCTCAACGCCCACGGCCACGGCACCGAGGAGGCGGTGAACCGGGTCTGGAACCTGGAGGCCCTGGCCACATCAGACGGGCGCTCACTTCGTTTCTAGTCTCACACGGTTGCCAAACCGTTCGACGGCAAACCTTCAGCGATAAGCCTTATCGTGGTCTGCGACTACAGACAGCAGCACCAGGGCATCCCCATCCACTAAGGCAATCACCCTCGGCGCACGGGTCACCCGAAGCGAATAGAGGTGCTTCTTGGTGACGGGATCCATCTTTCCAGTCAGCTTCTCCAGATGTACCCCTTGATGTTTCAGAAGCTCCTGGAAACTCAACTCCGAGGCAATCCGGAGCATCTTGGAAAGTCCCTCGCGGACAGGTCCCGCTTGCTCCAGGGCTTCCCGGACGAAGTTTGGCGGGCAGACAACCTTCATTTTGGGTCCAGCTTCTTGAGGAATACCTTACCTTCCTTGCTATCCAGAGAAGCACTCTTACCCTCGTGATACTCACCAAGGGACTTCTCCACGGACGCCTGGACATCGGAACGCCACGCCCAAAGCTGGTTCTCGGGAATGGCAACCATGGGCACGAGGCGGAAGGTCCCGTCCTCCAAGGGTTCAATGTTGACCGGCTGTCCCGGTTTGAAGTTGGCGGGCAGCGTCACACGACGGCGAGCATCGGGCACGAGCATCATGTATGGCCTCCACGGGCACAGTATACCCTAATAGGGCAATAGGGCAACCCTTTATGGGTAGGCAATAGCTGAGGCGACTTGTATAGATTTCGGCAGGTTTCTATACGTGTCGGGTTGGACATGCGTAGGGATCGCCCCTGTTGAACATGTCCTCGGCGAACATCCCTCCACAGCCCCACCGAGTCACAACGACGATCAGGACGACCACCAGCCTCCAATGGGCCAACCCTCCCTTGGCCCCCCCCCAACCTCCCGTTAAACTGATCATTTACCACGAGGCCGCCCCATGCCCTTTGATCCCCTCCAGCAGGAACCCCAGATCCAGCAACGCTGGGACGAGGCGCAGGCCTTCCGCGCGCCCCATGCCTCGGAGCTTAAGCCGGGCGACAAGACCTTCTACATGCTGGTGATGCTGCCCTACCCCAGCGGGCGGCTGCACATGGGGCACGTGCGCAACTACACCCTGGGCGATGTCATCGCCCGGTTCCGGCGCATGCGTGGCTATAAAGTACTCAATCCTTTGGGCTGGGACTCCTTCGGCATGCCGGCGGAGAACGCGGCCATCAAGCACGGCATCCACCCCGCCGTGTGGACCAAGAACAACATCAAGGAGATGAAGGCCCAGGTGCAGAAGCTGGGCATCAGCTACGACTGGGACCGGGAGATCGCCACCTGCCTGCCGGAATACTACCGGTGGAACCAGTGGTTCTTCCTGAAGATGTGGGAGAAGGGCGACGTCTTCCGGGCCATGCGCAACGTCAACTGGTGCGAGGCCCTGGGCACCGTGCTGGCCAACGAGCAGGTGGTGGACGGCAAGGACGAGCGCACCGGGCACCCCGTGGTGCAGAAGCCCATGGAGCAGTACTTCTTCGCGATCACCAAGTACGCCGACGAGCTCCTGGCCTGCCATGACCAGCTGGACTGGCCCGAGAACGTCAAGACCATGCAGCGCCACTGGATCGGCAAGTCCGTGGGCGCGCGCCTCCAGTTCACCTTCACGGACGGCAAGCAGGTGCCGGTGTTCACCACCCGCCTGGACACGCTCTACGGCGTGACCTTCATGGCCCTGTCCACGGAGCACCCCTTCATCAAGGAAGCCGCCCAGACCGACCCCGGCCTGCAGGCGTTCTGCGACCAGGTGGCGGGCATGAGCCGGGAAGACCGCCTCATGAGCGACATCAAGCTGGGCTACCGCTCCCGCCTCGAGGCCGTGCATCCCTTCACCGGCGAGAAGATCCCGGTGTTCGCGGCCAACTACGTCCTCATGGACTACGGCACCGGCGCCGTCATGGGCGTGCCCGCCCACGACGAGCGGGACAACGCCTTCGCCCTGAAGTACGGCCTGCCCATCCCCAAGGTCATCGAGTCCGAGAACCCCTGGGAGGAAGGCGTCCTGGTCAACAGCGGCGAATTCACGGGCATGACTTCCGAGGCCGCCGTGGACGCCATGGTGGCCAAGCTGGGCGGCAGCGCGGAACGCGCCGTCACCTTCAAGCTCAAGGACTGGGGCCTCTCCCGCCAGCGCTACTGGGGCACCCCCATCCCCACCGTGCACTGCCCCGCCTGCGGCGTGGTGCCCGAGAAGGCCGAGAACCTCCCCATCCGCCTCCCCGAGGACGTGGCCTTCGTGGGCAAGGGCGCCTCGCCCCTGACCACCTCCAAGTCCTTCCTGGACTGCGCGTGCCCCCGGTGCGGCGGCCCCGGCCGGCGCGAGACGGACACCATGGACACCTTCGTGGACTCCAGCTGGTACTGGATGCGCTACCTGGATCCCCGCAATTCCGAGGCGCCCTTCGCCAAGGCCGAGGCCGACGCCTGGAGCCCGGTGGACCTCTACATCGGCGGCATCGAGCACGCCACCATGCACCTCATCTACGCGCGCTACTTCTACAAGATCATGCGCGACCTGGGCATGACCGAAGGCGACGAGCCCTTCAAGAAGCTCATCTGCCTGGGCATGGTCCTCAAGGACGGCTTCAAGATGTCCAAGAGCAAGGGCAACATCGTCGACCCCGACGAGGTGGTCGCCCACTACGGCTCCGACGCCCTGCGGCTCTTCATGATCTTCGCGGCGCCCATCGAGAAGGAAGTGGACTGGACCGGCTTCGAGGGCATCGACGGGGCCACGCGCTTCCTGCGCCGCCTCACCCGCATGGTCGAGGACCACCCCCTGTGCAGCGATCCCATCCCCGCCAAGGACGCCCTCACCGCCGAGGAGCGGGCCCTGCAGGTGAAGATCCACCAGACTCTCCACAAGGTCACCGACGACCTCAGCCACCGCTACCAGTTCAACACCCTCGTGAGCAGCCTCATGGAGCTGGCCAACGCCCTGGGCGACCTGCCCAAGGACGCCCCGCACCGCGGGCCCATCATGCAGCGCGCCCTGGAGATCGTCACCCTCATGCTCAGCCCCGTGGCTCCCCACTTGGCCGAGCAGCTCTGGAACCAGCTGGGCCACGAAGGCTTCTGCATGCACGCCGCCTGGCCCGAATGCGACCCCCAGTGGCTCACCGCCGACGAGGTGACCGTGGTGATCCAGGTGAACGGCAAGGTCCGCGGCCGCATCATGATGCCCGCCTCCGCCACCGAGGATGAACGGCGCGCGGCGGCCCTGGCCTGCCCCGAGGCCCAGCACCACATCGAAGGCAAGGAGATCGTCAAAGTCGTGGTGCCCCCCGGCGGCAAGCTGGTCAGCATCGTGGTCAAGTAGGAGACGGCATGGAACCCCTGGATCTCGCGGCGGGCCTACTGGACGCGGGTGCGGTGCGCCTGTCGCCTCGCAACCCCTTCACCTGGGCCTCCGGCCTGAAGTCGCCCATCTACTGCGACAACCGGCAGCTCCTGGGGTTCCCCGCCCTGCGCGCGCAGATCCGGGCCGCCCTTTCCGCCCGGGCCGCCCTGGCCACCCGNNCCTCATCGCCGGAACCAGCACCGCCGGCATCGCCTGGGCCGCCCTGGTGGCCGAGGAACTGGGACTGCCCATGGCCTACGTGCGCCCCGAGCCCAAGAAGCACGGCATGGGCCGCCAGGTGGAAGGCCCCCACACCGACGGGCACCGGGTGGTGCTCATCGAGGACCTCATCTCCACCGGCGGCTCCAGCATCAAGTGCGTGGAGGCCCTGCGGCACGAGGACGCCCAGGTCATCCAGGTGCTGGCGCTGTTCAGCTACGGACTCCCCCAGGCCGACGCCGCCTTCCGGGAGGCCGGCGTGGATCTGGCGGTCCTGGCCACCTTCCCCGAACTGGCCGCCAAGGCCGCCGCCAAGGGCATCCTCGACACCCGGGACATGGAATCGCTCGCCGAATGGCGGTCGGACACCGTGGCCTGGAGCAAGCGCCACGAGTGAGGCACGCATGAAGATCTATACCCGCACGGGCGACGAAGGCACCACCGGACTCTTCGGCGGCCAGCGGGTGCCCAAATCGCACCTGCGCCTGGCGGCCTACGGGACCCTGGACGAGCTGAACAGTCTCCTGGGGGTCCTGGCGCTTCACCTGCCTGCTGGCCTGGACGCCAATGAGCGCATCGAGAAGGTCCAGCACGACCTCTTCGGGCTGGGGGCCATGCTCGCCACCCCGCCCCAGTGCTCCGGCCTCCTGGACCAGCGCATGACCCGCCACACCTGGAGCGTGGCGGAGATGGAAACCGACATCGACCGCCTCACCGCCCTGGCCCCGGCCATGACCGCCTTCGTCCTGCCCGGCGGCTGCCCCGCTTCCGCCTACGCCCACTGGGCCCGAACGGTTTGCCGAAGGGCCGAGCGTGAGGTGGTGGCCCTGGGCTCCCAGGAGGACGTGCCCCCCGCCGTGCTCATCTACCTCAACCGCCTCAGCGATTGGCTCTTCTCCCTGGCCCGCGCCGCCAACGCGGTGGAGGGCATCGAGGACGTCAAGTGGATCCCCCGGGCCGAGGAACCTTGACCGCTTCCGCGGCCGGTTAAACTAAAGAAAAGGATTTATTGAACATGAAGGTACCCCTCCTCCTCCTCGCTTCCATCGCCGCCTCGGCCCACGCTGGATCCGCGGTGAAGGGGGGGAAGACGTACCTCTACACCTACTTCGACCGCAACGGGAACACCGTCATCAACAACCTGCCCCCGGCCTACATGAAGGGCCAGGGCCTCACCCTCAAGCACGTGGGCGTGGGAAACATCCGCCTGGCCATCAGCACGGCCCAGATGGCCCGCGTCCTCAAGAGCCCCGAACTCCTGTCGCTGGTGGATTCCATCGCCACCGCCGAGGGTGTGGACCCCTTCCTGGCCCGGGCCATCATCCAGGCCGAAAGCGCCTTCTACACCAGGGCCCGCAGCCGGGCCGGAGCCCTGGGCCTCATGCAGCTCATGCCCGCCACCGCCGAGCGCTTCGGGGTGCTGGACCCCTTCGATCCCCAGCAGAACATCACCGGCGGCGTGAAGTACCTGCGCTGGCTCATGGACGCCTTCAAGGGCGACCTGAGCCGGGTCATCGCGGCCTACAACTCCGGCGAACGCAACGTCATCAAGTACAACGGCATCCCCCCCTTCGCCGAGACCCGGGCCTACGTGCCGCGCGTGATGGAGCTCTACTCCAAGCGCCTGGTGCAGGCCGACCCCGGCGCGGCGGGTTCCATGGACCTCCTGAAGAAGGGCCGAGGCGGCTTCCAGGTGGACATGAAGGCGCTGCCCGAGGCCGCCGTCCCCGTGGCCGAGAACAAGCCCCGCCAGAGCCGGATCTACCAGTGGGTGGACGCCAACGGCCGCACCCAGATCAGCGATCAGGCCCCGCCCCGGGGCACCGCGGGCGTGCGGATCTTCGAGTAGACCTCTAGGTCCACATTATTGAATGATGCGATACTCCCGTCCTCGACCAAGGAGTTCCGCATGATCACCGCCCACGGTTACGCAGCCCATTCCCCCACGTCCGAACTGGTGCCCTTCAGCTTCGAACGCCGGGAGCCCGGGCCCCATGACGTGCAGTTCGAAGTCCTCTACTGCGGCATCTGCCATTCCGACCTGCACCAGGCCCGCAACGACTGGACGGGCTCCATCTATCCCATGGTCCCCGGCCACGAGGTGGTGGGCGTCGTCACCAAGGTGGGCGCCCAGGTCACCAAGGTGAAGGTGGGCGACCACGCCGGGGTCGGCTGCATGGTGGATTCGTGCCGCACCTGCGCCCCCTGCCGCAAGGACCTGGAGCAGTACTGCGCCGAGGGCGCCACCTACACCTACAACGGCAGGGAGCGCGGCAACGCCCAGCCCACGTACGGAGGCTACTCCGACGTCATGGTCTGCGACGAGCACTTCGTCGTGCACATCCCCAAGAGCCTGGACTTGCGGGCCACGGCGCCCCTGCTCTGCGCCGGGATCACCACGTACTCGCCCCTGCGCCACTGGAAGGTGGGCCCCGGCCAGAAGGTGGGCGTCATCGGCCTGGGCGGCCTGGGCCACATGGGCGTCAAGTTCGCCAAGGCCCTGGGGGCCCAGGTGGTCATGATCACCACGTCCCCCTCCAAGGGCGAGGACGCCCGGCGCCTGGGCGCCGACGAGGTGCTGGTCTCCACCGACCCCGCCGCCATGAAGCGCCACGCCAAGACCTTCGACTTCCTCCTGAACACCATTCCCAACGGCCACGACCTCAACGTCTACGCCCGGCTCCTGGCCGTGGACGGGGCCATGGTCATGGTGGGGGCCCTCATGGCCCTGGAACCGCCCCTCATGGGCCTGAGCCTCATCGGCGGCCGCCACACCATCGCCGGTTCCTCCATCGGAGGCATGGCCGAAACCCAGGAGATGATCGATTTCTGCGCCGAGCACGGCATCGTGAGCGACGTGGAGGTGATCCCCATCCAGAAGGTGAACGAGGCCTACGGGAGGCTGCTGAAGAACGACGTGAAGTACCGCTTCGTCATCGACCTGGCTTCATTGAAAGCCTGACGTTCTGTATAATCCTGGTTTCCCCATCTTCCAGGACCAAGCGAGGCATAGCGGGTCCGGGATCCACCGTCCCCAACCCGAGGCTTCGCCATGCGCATTCACCTCCTTTCCTGCTCTTGGGCCCGGTTCTTGTCGATCCGGGTCTGGGGCTTCCTGGTCGCCTCCTGTGCCTTCCTGCCAGCCTTGGCGGGCGGCCCTATCGTTGCAACCTCACCAACGGAAGGCATCCTGGTCCTCTCCATCACCTCGAATTCCGCCCGCGTTCCCCCAGAGGCCCTCCTGGTCATTGAGCCCACCGAATCCCGCTCAAACAGGCGTTCCAATGTCCTCCTGGGCAGCCTTTCCATTGGCTATTCACGCGATACCATGCTTTTTGCGGGCGTTGTCCCTTCCGGCGAATATACGTTGGCTCGGCTGGATTACAGTAAGCAATACCTATTCCTAGCTTCCCCCAGCAAGGCGATCGGAACCTTCAAAGTCGGCGAAGGGGAGGTGGTGGACCTTGGCCGTTTGGTTATTACCGACACCGGAACCGGGTTCGCCATGGGCCGGAGCGGAACCATCTCCGACAACCTCAACCTCATGAAAATCCTTTCCCCGGAGAATGCCGCATTATTGGAACGCCCCCACGGAAAGGGTTGGACTCGTCCCGGTGCCGACCCGGTGGAGGGGGTCGCCCGCGCCAAACCGACAGGAGTTGAGGCACTCACGGAAATGCCCAACGGGGACATCGTCGCCAGCTGCCGCATGGGGGTGATCCTGGCGCGCCACCAAGGCATCTGGTCGAGCCATTGCGCACCCACCCTCGATTCGCTCCTGACCCTGACGCCCGTGGAGGGTTCCGCAGACCTCCTCGTGGCAGGAGGCGAGTTCCGCTCCTTCATGAGGGTGGACGCGAATTGGACATTCCACCCCATTGCCCCCGGAAACCTCCCCATGGGCAATATCTTCATGATCGCCCAGGACACTGTCGCCAACACTTGGGTGGTCGGCATGATCTGGGGCCATGAAATGACCTACCTTCGGAGCGCCACCCTCGAGGACGGCGACTGGAAGGTGATCCGTAAGGACCAATTGAGGGGCACCCTTTGGAACGGCATGGGCGAAATCTGGGCTTGGCGGGACAAGAACGCGGCGTATGTGGCCACGACCTATGATGCCATCATGGCCTACACCTTCGGCACCGGCGAGTGGCGCCGGATCGATGTGCCCGAGAATCTGGAAATCGCAGATCTTTCCATCGGCGACGCCTGGTCAATCATGGCCCGGGGGAAGATCGCCCTGCTGTCCAAATACTACATTTCCAGAGACCAAGGCAAGTCATGGGTTAATTGCAAGCCCTCTTTCAACATCAAGTTACGCACGCCTGTTGCAATCCCAGGCGGACGATTGCTGCACTTGGGCGGCAGATACCTCATCGGGCTTCGGGCCACCAATGATGGCGGCAAAACATGGGAAGACCTGCCGGATATCAACGGAGGCCACTGGTTCCGACTCTTCTCCACACCCACCCAGGGGGTCTATGCCGTTTGCGACGGCACCGGTCTCCATGCTCCGGGCACCGCCACCATCCTAAATTCCATGGACGGCGGGAAGTCCTGGAAACTGGAATTCACCGCCGTCCCGCCACGTCCCGAGTAGAGCCTGTCTCAGGCCTCCGTGCGCTTCCGTGCCACAAAAGTTTCCAGGGCCTGCACGCTGTCCGCGTAGGTCTGCTTGAGCTGAACCAGAAGCTCGGCGGGGGGCTGGTCGCTCTTGCCCACGCGGCCGGCGGATTCCAGCTGGGCGGCCACGGCGCGCACCCTGGGGGCGCCCATGGTTCCGGCGGAACCCTTCACGGCGTGGGCCACGTCGGCCATCTCGGTCATGTCGCCGGTGGCCAGGGTGGCCTCGATGGCCAGGATGCGCCCGGGGGTGTCCTCCTTGTAGAGGCCCAGCATCTCCTCCAGCAGACCCAGCTCCCCGTCGTCGAGGTTCAGGAGCTGTTCCATGGTGTCCATGTCCAGCTGCTCGAGGATGGGATCTTCAGCCGGATCGATGTCTGGGGCCATGGTGCCCTCCTGGGTCCCCATTATTCCAGAAGCCAGGAGAACATGGCGATTTGAAACCGGGCCCCGAGGCGTCAAACTTGGAGGGTCACCGAAGGAACCCCATGAAGAGCCTCCTCCTCCAGCACGTCGACGACGCCATCGAACTCAAGAAGACCTTCTTCGCCCGGGAGGTGGACCACATCGTGGCCCAAGCCGCCGACATGGCGGAGCGGCTGAAGCGGGGCTGCCGCATCCTGGTGTGCGGCAACGGCGGCAGCGCCGCGGACGCCCAGCACTTCGCCGCCGAGCTCTCCGGGCGGTACGTGAAGGAGCGCCGTGCCCTGGCAGGCATCGCCCTGACAGTGGACACCTCCGCCCTCACGGCCATCGGCAACGACTACGGCTTCGACCAGATCTTCAGCCGGCAGGTGGAGGCCCTGGGCCGTCCCGGGGATCTCCTGGTGGGCATCTCCACCAGCGGCAACAGCCCCAACGTCATCCTGGCCGTGGAGGCCGCCAAGAACCTGGGCATGCGCACCCTCGGCCTCCTGGGCCGGGACGGCGGCAAGCTCAAGGACCTGGTGGACGACGCCCTGGTGGTGCCCTCCCCGGTCACGGCCCGGATCCAGGAGATCCACCTCATGACCTACCATTTCTGGTGCGAGGCCATTGATACCCATTTCGACTAGCCGGGCGCGGGACGCGGCGGCGCGGGAGCCCCTCGGGCTGTACCTGCACGTCCCCTTCTGCCGGGACCGCTGCACCTACTGCTCCTTCGTCACCACCAGGGACGAGTCCCTCAAGGGGGCCGTCCTGGCCCGCCTGCGCCGGGACCTGGCCCAGTGGGGCGAGGCCCTGGGGCGGCCCGCCATCGACACGCTCTACCTGGGCGGCGGAACCCCTTCCCTCCTCACCGCGCCCGAACTTGAAGACCTCACCGCCTGGACCCGGGAGGCCTTCGACACCTCCCGCCTGGAGGAGGCCACCCTGGAGGCCAACCCCGGCACCCTGGACCTCGCCTGGCTGGAAGCCGCCCGGGCCCTGGGCTGGGACCGCGTGAGCTTCGGCGTGCAGGCCCTGGACGACGAGCTCCTGGCCCGCCTGGGGCGCATCCACGCCTCCGCCGAGGCCCTGGATGCCCTGGCCTGGGCGCGGCGGGCCGGGTTCGCGCGCATCAGCGCCGACCTGATGGTGGGCATCCCGGGCCAGCGCCTCGAGCGGGTGCTGCAGGACGCCCGCACCCTGGTGGAGGCGGGGGCCACCCACCTGTCGGTGTACCTCCTGGACCTGGACAAGGCCTGCCCCCTGCGGGCCCAGATCGACGCCGGGCGCCTCGCCCTGCCCTCCGAGGACGAGGTGGCCGACGCCTTCGAGGCCCTTCAGGAGGAACTGCCCCGCCTGGGCCTGCCGCCCTACGAGATCAGCAACTACGCCCAGCCCGGCCAGGAATCCCGCCACAACAGCCGCTACTGGGAACGCCGCCCCTACCTGGGCCTGGGCCCCAGCGCCGCCTCCCAGCTGGGGGACTGGCGCTGGACGGAGAGCGGGGTCATCACCGCCTGGGCCGAGGACCGGGACCGCCCCGAGGTGCAGGAGCTGGATGCCGCCGAAGCCCTGTCGGAGATCCCTCTCCTGGGCCTGCGCATGCACCGGGGCGTGGACTGGGAGGCCCTGCGGCGCCGGGGCGAGGCGCTGAACCTGACCCCCCTGGTGGACGCCTGGGAGGCCCAGCTGGACCCCCTGACCCGGCGGGGACTGCTGGTGCGGGAGGGATCCATGCTGCGGCTCACCTCCCACGGCATGCTAATGAGCAACGGGATCCTGGGAATCTTTGTCCAGTAGCCGGTAGAGCAGGAAGAGCAGCCCCGCCACGGCCACGATGAGCACCCCCCAGAAGATCCGGGTGGAGCTTCGGCCCGGGGCGTCCAGGGTGGGGGCGGTGATGCCGAGGAGGGCGAACTCCTCGGCCGGGGCTTCCCGGAGCCGGTCGGCAAGCAGGGCGATGTCGTAGTCCGGCGCCGGCAGGTCGCGCCCGTAGTAGAGGGCGTAGGCCCCCACGGGGCGGAAGTAGCGCATGCGCCAGGTGGGGAGCAGGAGCCGGGCCGTGGTGATGGGCAGGGCCTGATTGTCGCCCTCCTCCACTTCCACCGTCACTTCCGAACCCGCCTGGGCCGGCAGGGGCAGGGCCAGCCCCGGAGGGGCCTGGGAGGGATCGGCGTGGACCCACTCCGCCATGGAGCAGACTTCGGGGGGATCTCCGGCCAGCACCTTCACCCGCCGCCGGAAGACCCGGCTCGTGGTGCCCAGCACCAGACGGGACGCGGGCAGCCCGGCCTGGGGCAGGTTCACGTGGTAGGTGGTGGTGTGGTCCTTGGTGGTCCCGGGGCGCCAGTCCAGGTCCAGGGCCAGGGGCTCCTCACGGCTTTCCAGCACGTAGGGGATCTGCCGGCCCGATTCGTCCAGCAGGCGCAGGTCCTGCAGGTGGGGGCTGGCGGCCAGCACGTGGGCGTCCAGGGTGAGGGCCATGAGGCCCGGCTGTCCCGGCTGGAGGGGGCGCTTGTGGCGGAAGCCGCCGGCATCCAGGGGCGCGCCGGTGCCGCCGTCCATCCGGAGGGGAGGGGGCGGAGGAANNTCGCGCACGGCCTCCAGGTCGTACTTCGGCGCGATGGCCTTGGGGTCGCCGCAGGTGGCGGTGAGGGGCTCGGTGTCCCGGGCCTCGAAGTAGATCCAGGGCTGGGGGTCCAGCTCGGCCTTGACGCCGATCAGGTCGAGGCCCGGGTTGTCGCCGTCATCCACCTTGAGGTCCAGGGTGAGGCCCTGGGGGCTTTCCACGGGAATTCGCAGATCGTAGGCCGAGGCGCCCTCGCG
>DBME01000095.1:0-8212 GCA_002298155.1 Holophagaceae bacterium UBA706
GGCTCCTCGGCGCCTCGGCGATAAGCCCTTTCTAGGATGCTTCGGCGCAATAATTACGTGCGCCGAAGCACCCTGTAAAAAGCCTATCGCCGAGGCGCCGAGAAGCCGAGGATCGCCGATAAAAGCAAAGAAGTTTTTTTACCCCTTGAATGCCCTTGGCGATTGCTACCAGATGCGGACGCGGTCCTTTGCCGGGCGCCACATGGGCTGGCCTTCCTTGATGCCGAAGGCCTCGTAGAACTCCGGGATGTTGGACAGGGGGCCCAGGACGCGCCACTTGGCGGGGGCATGCACGTCGCTGAGGAGCTGGCGGCGCAGGCGGCTTTCGCTGGCCTGGGTCATCCAGCCCAGGGCGTAACCCAGGAAGTAGCGCTGCATGGGGGTGAGGCCGCCGATCTTGATGCCCTTGCGGTACTGCTCGGTCTTCTTGAAGGCGTCGATGCCCAGGAGGATGCCGCCGAAGTCGGCGATGTTCTCGCCCAGGCTGGCCCTGCCGTTGATGTGCAGGCCCGGGAGGGGCTCGAAGGCGTCGAACTGCCGGACCATGACGTCTGCGGCGGTCTCGAACTTGGCGGCGTCCTCCTTGGTCCACCAGTCCGTGAGGTTGCCCTGGGGATCGAACTGCCGGCCCTCGTCGTCGAAGCCGTGGGTGATCTCGTGGCCGATGGTTGAACCGCCGGCGTAGCCGTACACGATGGCGTCATCCAGGTCCGCGTCGGCGATGCCGGGGATCATGAACTGGGCCGCGGGCAGGACGATCTCGTTGTTGGAGGGGTTGTAGTAGGCGTTGTAGGTCTGGGGCGTCATGCTCCATTCGGTGCGGTCCACGGGCCTGCCCAGCTTGCCGAGGTTGTCCTGGAAGTGCCAGCGCGCGGCGTTCATCATGTTCGCGCACCAGGATTCCCGGCCCACCTCCAGGGCGGAGCAGTCCTTCCAGGTGTCGGGGTAGCCGACCTTCTTGGTGATGGTGGCGAGCTTGGCCTGGGCCTTGGCCTTGGTCTCGGGGCTCATCCAGTCCAGGTGCTCGATGCGCTCCTTGTAGGCGGCGCGGATGGCCTCGACCATGTCGGTGTAGCGCTGCTTGGCGGCGACGGGGAAATGGTCGCGCACGAAGAGTCTGCCCAGCACCATGCCCATGGCCGACTCCTGCGAATCCAGGGCCCGCTTCCAGCGGTCCCGGGGCGCCTTCTGGCCCGAAAGGGCCTGGCCGAAGAATCGGAAGTTTTCGTCCTGGAAGGCCTTGTTCAGGTAGTCCCCGTAGCCGGAGACCAGGCGCACCCGCAGGCAGTCCTGGAGCACCTCGGGAGCGGTGACCTCCAGGAGGTTGTCGAGGGTCTCGAGGAATTCAGGCTGGCCCACGATGACGTTCCCGGGGGTGATCTTCCAGGTGGCGAGGCGCCCGGCCCAGTCGATGGAGGGGGTGTGGCGGGCGGTGAGATCGGCGAGGGAGATCTTCAGGTAGTTCTTCTGGGGGTCCCGCAGGTCCGCCATGCGCCGGGAAGCCCGGGCCAGGGCGGTCTCGAAGGCCATGACGCGGATGGCGGCGGCGCGCGCCGCCGCCTCGTCCCGGCCCAGGAGCATCAGGGTGCGGGCGATGTGGCCCTGGTATTCCGCGCGGATCTTGGCGACCCCTTCCTCGGCGTTGAAGTAGAAGTCGCGGTTGGGCAGGCCCAGGCCGCCCTGCCAGAGATGGAGGGCCATCTCGCTGCTGTTCTTCTCGTCCTGTTCGACCCGCGCGGAGAAGAAGGCGCCCACGCCCAGGGGCCCCCAGCTGAAGGCCACGTCCAGGGCGTCCTTGGCGCTGCGCACGGCGTCCACCTTGGCCAGTTCGGGGCGGAGGGGCTCGAAGCCCAGCTTCTCGGCCTTGGCCTCGTCCATGGCCGCCGCCCAGAAGTCGCCCACCTTCTGGCCGTCGCTGCCGGCGGGAGCGGCCTTGGCGGCGGAGCGCTCGTTGATCGCGCGCAGGTTCACGTAGAGCTGCTCACGGATGACATTGCCGATGCCCCAGCCGGATTCGGAGGCGGGAATGGGATTCGCCTTGAGCCAGCCGCCCACCGCATAGCTGAAGAAATCGACGCCTGGGTCGACCTTGGTGTCCATGACCGGGGCCATCACGTCCACCGCCGGCGCCTTGGGGGGCTTCGCGGCCCAGGCCTGCGGAGCGGCCATGAGGAATAGGATGCCGCCGGTGGCGACGACAGGGTTGTGGATGCCCATGGCAAGCTCCTTCGGACGCGGAGTGAGGAACCTCCATCCTATCGCCGCCGCAGGTGTGCCGATTCCCTCGCGCCCAGGTTGGTCATTTGGTCACGTTGTGGCGGCGCCAACCGGCCAGCCCGGCTTCCCACCTGCCGCCCTTTGGCCGATACTGTAACGAGGAAAGGGGTGGCCGCATGGCTGCGTCTTCCCCGGAGAATAGTCTTGTCCGACGCTTTCATTACACTCCATGCACGGGGCACCACCGCCTCACGGTGGGACAACCTGGTGGAACTGGGCCTGTTGCAGGAACACGACGGCTTCCTCGAATTGGCCCTTGTGAAGCTGGATCTCCTCTTCGAACGGGAGCCCGGAAGGCGGAAGAAGCTTCTGGGCATGGAGCAGATTCTCGAGGAAATGGAGCGCATGGACTGGCCCGTTGCTCCCGTGCGTCGTTTCACCAGGCCCCGCGGGGGAGATCGGGGGGTTCAGACCACCGGTGCGGTGGAATTGGCCGCCGACGACTTGTACGTACCCAACAGGATCCGGGGCCACCGGACCCTTCACGCCCGGTCAGGGGATCCCAGGGCCAGCGTCTGATCATTCTTGTGTGCCGGCGGTAGCTCGCGCTGGGCGACCACCATGATCGTTGCGTCCAGTCCGTCAAGGCCTAACGGGCCTTGAAGTCAGAAATTCCGCATCTCCTTTCCTTTTCGAGCCGCATGGGAGTGGGGTGGACTTGCAGAATCAATTTGCAGCTTCCGGATCGTGGGGCGAGGTCGACTGGCTTGAAGGTGAAATCTGAACCCGTACTACCGTTCGGCCGCCAAATTCGACCGTTCGGGGGGAATTTGCTATTCCATCTCTACTGAGCGTGATCATTGGGGCTATCCAACTCCAAGGAGACGCGCATGGGTCGTTGCACCATACGAAACAGTCTGGAAATTCACCAGTGGCAGGGCTGGTCTGCTCCATCGTTGAATATGTACCTGATGGACAAAATTCACAGGTTTTGCATAAAAATTGAACAGATGTGAACTTATTTCATTCTTTGGCTATTTGAGCAAAATCAATCAAATAAGAATAATAACAATTGTGGCGTTGATTTATGCATATTACGTGTATCTATTGAATTAAATTAATTTAATATTTATAAAATATGACGAGTATAAAGAGCCCTTCTAATGTCGATAACACCCACCAAAAACGAGTGGCGTAACCTCACAACAATCACCACAAAGAAAGGGAAATATGAAAATCACACGAGCCGACCTTGGCTTGCTCTTGCTAGCCGTTTCGTCGTTCCCCTCATATGCTCAGACCTATATTGGGGGCGGGTCCCTCACACATCAGACGCATACCTACAAGGACGCATCGAAAAAATCATATACTCAATATGACCATTGGACGTACACGGACAGCAATGGTACCACCTACTTTCAAGGCGCCACCGATGTTGGGCCTGTGGGCGCCATTATGCCATTTGAGGCAACATTGGATGACGTTAAAGTTACTCATGGGGTGACCTATCGGCTGTCTGTGGATGGTGGTAATGGCGTTGTTAAAGTCAATACGAGTGTGATGCCAAAATTCCAGGTTTTAGGTGTGACCTACGCCCCTCCGGGACCTGGAAGCCGTGTGGATTATTCATCTTCTAGCTCAAATGGTGTATCCGTTAAAATTTCAAACTCATTTTCTGGAAGTATGAACTTATCAACTGGCTTTTCGCTTGATTTTGGCTGGGTAAACACGGATTTAAATATTAGTGTTGATTATACCCACTCTTATGAAAATTCAACGAGTGAAGGGACTGAAAAAACCTCATCCAATGAAATCATAACGGAAAACCCGGCCGACAATATTAATAGTAATTTTATTGATCATAATTATGATGTGATTGACGTTTGGTTGAATCCACAGGTTGACATGGTGTTCTATCCAAATAGTGAGGCCATTTGGGCAACGATTAATCGCACTGTTAACATCGTTAATGGCTTTGATACCTATCTCCCTATTATTGATGGAAAATGCCAGATGGACCATGTGCCGCTTCTGGCTGGATGGTTGAATGGCAGCATCCCATGGCCTGAGAATGACATCCGTGATCGCCTCGCCCGGGCCTGGGATAAGTCCATGACTGAACCAGGGCTTACAGTCGCCGACTACGCATCCATCCTTTCGTTTGATCCCTGGGCAAGGCAAATCGACCCTTCAACGGGAGCGATTCTGCCGCAAAGGACGAATAGTGAAGTCTATGCCATGACAATGAATGGCGGTGGAACAGATAAGAGATATACGTTCGTTACTTCTATTCCTTATGGACCAAATCGCCAGACCTACTCTGGAACCTTGACATATAAAACGACATCTCAAGCAACAAATACGCACACGGAGTCAATTACTGTTAAATATAGCACAAGTGATAAATTTGTTATAGCAACCGTGGGCGGTGGGGCCTCCTGGTCCTGGACGCATGCTGTAGAAAATACAGATAACTCATCGATGACAAAAACGGCATCTTATACGATCGTAACCCCAAATGCTGCCCGCCAAATACCGATGGACAGCTCGATCAATATTTACCAGGACAATTTAACTGGTTCTTTCATGTTTGCTTTCCCTGGTGGGAATTTTTAAACATTGGATTCTTATCCCACCCCTGTTTCACTTTTGAGCAGAAACCTTGGCCTTAGAGCAATTCTAATTTTGGCATAATACTGAACTAGCAATCTTTGCCGTGATCACTCTAATGCCTTTGAGGCCGCTGTCGTTTTTGCTCTGAAGGGCCCAGTCTTCAGGATCGAATCGAAATATCATGCAACTGGAAACCCCCTTGAATCCTTAGGATTCAAGGGGGTTTTTGTTGATGCTGCGGGAAGCCGGTTCAGCGTCCCTTCACTGAGATCCTTATCGACGCGCCATTGCGCTCGACGTTCGCCGTACCACCCTTCTGCAGCTTGCCGAAGAGCATCTCCTCGGCCAGGGGCTTCTTGAGGTGCTCCTCCACGACGCGGGCCATGGGGCGCGCGCCGAAGGCGGGGTCGTAGCCCTTGTCGGCGAGCCATTCGCGGGCGGCCTTGCCGACCTCCAGGACCACGTCCTTCTCGTCCAGCAGGGCCTGGAGCTCCCGCAGGTTCTTGTCCACCACCTTGAGAATCTCCGGCCTTCCCAGCGTGGCGAAGGTGACGGTGGCGTCCAGGCGGTTCCGGAACTCGGGGGTGAACATCTTCTCCAGGGCGCCCCGGGCGCTGCCGCCCGTGCCGACGTCGGCGAAGCCGACCTTGCGCTGGCTGAGGTTGCGGGCGCCGGCGTTGGTGGTGAGGATAAGCGCCACGTGGCGGAAGTCCGCCTTGTGGCCGTGGTTGTCCGTGAGGGTGGCGTGGTCCATCACCTGGAGCAGGATGGCGAAGATGTCCGGATGGGCCTTCTCGATCTCGTCCAGGAGCAGCACGGCGTGGGGGTTCTTGCGCACGGCGTCCACCAGGAGGCCGCCCTCGTCGAAGCCCACGTAGCCGGGAGGGGCGCCGATGAGCCGGCTCACGGCGTGCTTCTCCATGTACTCGGACATGTCGAAGCGGATGAACTCCACGTCCAGGATCTTCGCGAGCTGCTTGGCCAGTTCGGTCTTGCCTACGCCGGTGGGACCCGCGAAGAGGAAGCACCCAACGGGCCGCTCGAAGCCGCGCAGGCCCGAGCGCGAGAGCTTGATGGCGCCGCACACCTTCTCGATGGCCGCGTCCTGCCCGAAGATCACGGACCGGAGCCCCACCTCGAGGCCGGCGAGCTTCTCCCGGTCGTCGGAGGAGACGGCCTGCAGGGGGATGCGGGCCATGCGCGCCACCACCGCCTCCACGTCCGCGGCGGACACGGTCTTCCGGCGTTTGCGGCCCGGCAGCAGCTTCAGGGCCGCCCCGGCCTCGTCCAGCACGTCGATGGCCTTGTCGGGCAGGGCCAGGTCGCGCAGGTAGCGGGAGGAAAGGCGCACCGCGGCCTCGAGGGCCTCGTCGGCGTACTTCACGCCGTGGTGCTTCTCGTACCGGGGCCGAAGCCCCTTGAGGATGGCGATGCTGTCGGTCTCGCTGGGCTCGTTGATCTCGACCTTCTGGAACCGGCGGGACAGGGGGCGGTCGCGGTCCAGGGACGCCTTGACCTCCTGGAACGTCGTGGCGCCGATGCAGCGCAGGTCCCCGCTGGCCAGCACGGGCTTGAGAAGGTTGGAGGCGTCCATGGACCCGCCGCTCACCGCGCCGGCGCCCACCAGGGTGTGGATCTCGTCGATGAAGAGCAGGCTGCCCGGATGCCGCGCCAGGGCCTCGAGGACGGCCTTCACCCGCTCCTCGAAATCGCCGCGGTAGCGCGTCCCGGCCAGGAGCGAGCCCATGTCCAGGGAGAACAGGGAGACGCCCTTCAGCGCGTCGGGCACGCGGCCCTCGTGGATCCTCAGGGCCAGGCCCTCGGCCACGGCGGTCTTGCCGACACCCGCCTCGCCCACCAGGAGGGGGTTGTTCTTGCGCCGGCGGCAGAGCACGTGGATGACGCGCTCCATCTCCTGCTCGCGCCCGATGAGGGGGTCGATCCTGCCTTCGGCGGCCCGGGCCACCAGGTCCGTGGCGTAGGCCTTGAGGGGATCCTTGGAAGGGGCCTCCTCCTCGCCCTCGGCCCCTTCGGGCCCGGGTGCGCGGGGGACGGGCTTGGCGCCGCCGTGGGCCAGGTGCTTGATGAGCGGAAGCCTCGTGACGCCCTGGCGCCGGAGGAGGAAGGCCGCCTGGGATTCCTTCTCCTGGAGGAGGGCCACCAGGACCGCGCCGCTGTCCACGGTGGAGCGCTCGGAGGAGATGGTGTGGAGGATGGCCCGTTCCATGACCCGGTTGAACCCCAGGGTCGGCGTGGGGTTGAAGTTCGCTTCGTCGGGGAGGGTTTCGATGTGGATCCCGACCCAGGCGCGCAGCTCCTCGGCCAGCTTCGAGGCATTTCCGCCGCAGGCGGCCACGGCGTCGATGACGAGCGGGTCCTCCTGGAGGGCCAGGAGGAGGTGCTCGAGGGTCAGGTACTCGTGGTGCGCGTCCCGGGCAAAGGCGAAGGCCTTCTGGATGCACTGGTTCAGGGGCGGGGCGATGGTCGGCGTGGGCACGGCCATGTCAGGCCTCCGGTTCGAGCGTGCAGAGCAGGGGGAATTCGCGGGCCTCGGCCAGGGCGCGCACCTGGGCCACCTTGGTGTCGGCCACGTCGAAGGGGTAGACTCCCGCCACCCCGGTGCCGCGCCGGTGCACGTCCATCATGATCCGCACCGCCTCGGCCTCGGGCTTGCGGAAGACGTTGCGCAGCACCATGACCACGAAGTCGCGGGTCGTGTAGTCGTCGTTGTGGAGGATCACCTTCCAGAGGACGGGCGGCGTGAGGCGCAACCGGGTGCGGGGAGCCGTCTTGATGCCGGTGCCGTCCTGGTTGTCCGAAGGGTGGTCTGATGCCGATCTGCCCATGATCTGTTGGTTCCCGGAATCATTCTAGGACGCTTTCCCGCGCCCAGGAACCCAATGGCTGGATGTGGAGGCCCCAGAGGGCCTCGGCGACGCGCTCGGGGGAAAGCCGGCCGCCCGGCTGGACAAATCCGCAGACCGTCAGCGTGGCCGCATGGATGCCCTCGGGCTCCAGTTCCTGGGCGAAGCTCAGGGCCAGGCTGCGCAGGGCCGCCTTGCCCAGGGATCCCGAGGCCAGGCCCGGCTTGGGGTGGAGGCCCAGGCCCCCGCCCGTGAAGAGCAGGGTGCCGCGCCCCGCGGCGCGCATGGAGGGCAGGGCCCACCGGGCCCCGGCCAGGGCCGAGGCCACGTTCACCTGGAGGTCCGCGAGGGCCTGGGCGGGTGTGAGCTCCGCCGCGTTCCCGGGTATTCCGGCCGAGGCGTTGTACACCAGGACCTGGGGGGAGCCGCCCCAGGCGGAGATCGCCGCAAGGGAACCGTCCAGCTCCCCGGGCCGGGCCAGTTCCGCCCCCAGGGCGAGGCCGCCGTCCACGGCCCGG
>DBME01000095.1:8224-23435 GCA_002298155.1 Holophagaceae bacterium UBA706
GCGGGAGACCAGGGCCACCCGGAAGCCCTCCCGGGCGAACCGCGCGCCCGCCGCCAGGCCGATGCCGGGGCCTGCTCCGAGAATGACTGCCAGGGGTTTTTCCATCCCAAGAGTCTACTCGATGATGGGGATCACAACGGCGTCCGGCCCGCCTTCAGGGGGTCGGACGCCGTTGTAAACTCTCACCGTCGCCCTTGCCCTTTCCCCCACGTACCTGGAGGTTCCATGTCCATTACCCGGCTCGAGCAGATGCTGGAGGCCGTCAAGGCCAAGTCCAAAAAGCGCCTCGTGGCGGCCTACGCCAACGACGCCCACACCATCGAGGCCGTGAACGACGCCGTGGAGCGCGGCATCATCGACGCGACCCTGGTGGGCGACGAGGCGGTGATCCGCAAGGTCTGCGCCGACCACGGCATCGACGCCACGCGGTTCACCATCGTGCACGAGCCCAACGACGGCAAGGCCGCCGCAAAGGCCGTGAGCCTCATCAAGGCCGGCGAGGGCCAGATCCTCATGAAGGGCCTCGTGAGCACGGACAAGTACATGCGCGCCATCCTCAACAAGGACTGCGGCCTCATGGATCCCGGCGCCATCCTCTCCCACGTCTCCGTCATCGAGCACCAGAGCTATCCCAAGCTCATCATCTGCGGCGACGTGGCCGTGCTGCCCTATCCCGACCTCAAGGAGAAGATCGCCATCACCAACTACGTGATCGGCGTGGCCCAGGCCCTGGGCATCGCCAAGCCCAAGGTGGCCCTCATCGCGGCCTCGGAGCAGGTGCTGCCCAAGGTGCAGCCCACCGTGGACGCCGCCATCATCGCCAAGATGGCCGACCGCGGCCAGATCAAGGGCGCCTTCGTGGACGGCCCCATGGCCCTGGACGTGGCCGTGGACAAGGAATCCGCCGAGACCAAGGGCGTGCGCGGCGAAGTGGCCGGGGACGCGGACTGCCTCGTCTTCCCCAACATCGACGCGGGCAACGTCTTCTACAAGACCAGCACCAAGCTCGCGGGCTGCGAACTGGCCGCCATGGTGGCCGGGGCCCAGGCGCCCTGCATCCTGTCCTCCCGGGGCGACAGCGTGCTGACGAAGCTCTACTCCATCACCCTGGCGGCTCTCACCGCCAAGTAGCGGGGAAGATGATCCCTTCCCCCCGCGGGGCCGGCGGCAACAATCCCCCCTCAGGAGCCGCCGGTCCCGTAACTCAGATCCACCAGGGTCCCGTCCGCAGCCGCGTGGGATAGCGTGCTGTGGAGCCGGACCCAGGACTCTCCGAACCGGCTGTTTGCCAGCCAGCCGATCGATTCGTCGATCTCCTGGGGCATCAGCAGGTTGGGAATCCCGTGGGTGATTTCAAAGCCCTCGCCCTGGAGGGCGTTCAGGAAGGCGTGCCGGAGGGACGGGGTGACGTCCTGGAGCAGACGCTCCAGATCCAGCACCTGCATCGTCGTCGCTTCGGGCACAGGTACCTCCTGAGGCATGGGAAACGCCCATGAACCTCTGTGGGCCGGGGTACCAAGATAGGGTTAACCGTGGAAAGCGCAACGGCCCGTTCGCCATAAATTCCGAAGAAACAATAATTTATACTAGTGTTGGTACTTTCAATTTGTGTGCAAAAATGCGCCACCGCCCGGAAACCGGAGCCCCATGCGCCCGGGCGAATAGGGGCATTGATAACATTTCAGTTGCGAACCGCTATGATGACGACATGGAACCCAGGGAACCCCACAGGGCCGAGTCCGGCGCAATGAACCCTTCTAGCCCTGCCGGCCAGTTGCCGGACGCCCTGGCGTCGGACAGCCGTTTCCGGGGGCTCTTCGAGACCATGGCCGAGGGGGTCATCTACCAGGACGCCCAGGGCCGGGTCCTGGACGCCAATCCGGCGGCCCAGCATATGCTGGGGCTGACCCTGGAGCAGCTCATGGACCGGAGCGGCACGGGCCCGGCCTGGACCACGATCCACGACGATGGCAGCCCCTTTCCGGAGGAGGACCACCCGGCCCGGGTGGCCCTGCGCACCGGGCAGCCGGTGCGGGACGTGGTCATGGGTATCCGCCCCCCGGGCGCCGCCGCGACGATCTGGGCCATGGTCAGTGCCATCCCCGAGTTCAGCCCAGGCGAAGCGCGCCCCTGGAGGGCCTGCGCGACCTTCACCGACATCACCGAGCTCAAGACCACCCGGGACGAGCTCGAGATGACGGGCCGGCGCCTGCGCACGGTGCTGGCCAACTCCCAGGCGGTCATCTTCCAGCTGGACCCCGAGGGGCGCTTCGTGCTCTCCGAAGGCCTCGGGCTCAAGGGCCTGGGGCTCAAGCCCGGCGAGGTGGTGGGGTTGTCGGCCCTGGACCTCTTTGCGGAAAATCCGGCGGTGATCGAGCAGGTCAAGCTGGCCCTGGCGGGGGCGCATGTGCGGGTTTCGGCGGATATCCGGGGGATGTCCTTCGATACGCTGTACACGCCGGTCTTCGATGCCCAGGGGCGCCTGGAGAGCGTCATCGGGATCGCCACGGACATCACCGAGCAGCGCCGTTCCGAGCGGGCCCTGCACGCCAGCGAGGCCACGTACCGCGGGCTTTTCGACTCCGTGGGCGAGGCCATCTACGTGCAGTCCAGGGAGGGGCGGTTCCTGGACGTGAACCGCGGCGCCACCGAGATGTACGGCTACACGCGGGAGGAGCTCATCGGCCAGACGCCGGCCATGGTCTCGGCCCCGGACCTCAACGATATCCCCGCGGTCATGGACTGCGTGGCCAAGGCCTTCCAGGGCGAACCCCAGGCCTTCGAATTCTGGGGCCTCCGCAAGAACGGCGAAGTCTTCCCCAAGGAGGTCCATCTCTACCCGGGGACCTACCTGGGCGAGAAGGTGGTCTTCGCGGTGTCCCGGGACATGACGGAGCAGCGGAGGGCCGCGGCGGCCCTGAGCGAGAGCGAGGCGCGGTTCCGGGGGCTCTATGAGCACACCACCGACGTCATGTTCTGGCTGCGCCTCGAACCGACGGGGGAGTTCGTGGTCGAGGACATCAATCCGCGCCAGGAGGAGGTCCTGGGGCTGCCCAAGGCGGCCATCGTGGGCCGGAAGGTGCAGGACCTGCTGCCGGAGGACGTGGCCGGCCGGGTCCTGGCCAACTACCGGCGGTGCATCGAGAAGCGCGCCCCCATCAGCTACGAGGAGATCGAGGACCTGGACACGGGGCGGGTGGTGCTGCAGACCCTGCTCATTCCGATCATGGACGCGGCGGGGAAGGTGTTCCGCATCGTGGGCGTGTCGCGGGACATGACCCAGCAGCGGATCATGGAGGAGTCGCTCCGCCATTCCCAGAAGCTGGAGAGCCTGGGCGTCCTGGCGGGAGGCATCGCCCACGACTTCAACAACCTCCTTACCGCCATCATGGGCAACCTCAACCTGGCGCAGACCAAGGCCGGCGAGCACTCCCCGCTGCGGCCCCACCTGGACAACATCGAGAAGACCGCTGTGAAGGCCGCCCAGCTGAGCCGCCAGATGCTGGCCTACTCCGGCAAGGGCCATTTCGTGATCAAGGCCCACGACCTCAACGCCATCGTCCGGGAGATGACCGGCCTGATGGAAGTCTCGCTGCCCAAGAAGGTGGTGCTGGACCTGAACCTGGCCCCGGCGGTGCTCCCCTTCCAGGCCGACGCCGCGCAGATCCAGCAGGTGGTGCTCAACCTGGTCACCAACGCCGCCGACGCCATCGGCAACGAGGAGGGCAGGATCACCGTCGCCACCTACGTGGCCGACCTGGACCGGGAAGTGCTCAGCGCGGGCTTCCCCGGGCAGGTGCTGGAGGCCGGGGAGTACCTGGTGCTGTCGGTGGAGGACACGGGGTGCGGCATGACCCCCGACGTGCGCTCGCGCATCTTCGATCCGTTCTTCACCACCAAGGCCGCCGGGCGCGGCCTCGGGCTCTCGGCGATGCTGGGCATCCTCAAGGGCCACAAGGCCGGGCTGAGGATCGAGACCGAGCCGGGGAAGGGCACGACCTTCGAGGTGTACTTCCCCGCCCACACGGAGGATTTCCGGAAGGAGGACGAGGCGCCGGGGCGGGATGGGACCCGCATGATGGGCACGGTGCTCCTGGTGGATGACGAGGATATGATCCTGGAGGCCATCACGCCGGCCCTGGCGTCGCTGGGCTTCAAGGTCGTCACCGCGGGCGACGGGGTGCAGGCGCTGGAGCGGGTTGAGGAACTGGGCGCGGAACTGGATCTGGTGATCATGGATCTCAGCATGCCGCGCATGGACGGGGCCGCCGCCTTCGGGCTCATGCGCAAGGTCCGGCCGGACCTGCCGGTGGTGCTCACCAGTGGCTACGACGAGAAGGATGTGGCGGAGGACCTGTTCCCTCGGGGGTTGGCCGGATTCATCCAGAAACCCTACCGTATCCAGGATCTGGCGCGCGTGCTGGACGCGGTGCTCTACAGGCGATCCTCCTCGATGGATTAGCCTGGGGTTGCATGTGGCTGGCATCGCGCATGCGTCGTTCGCGCAGGGAAGCCTGTTGATCCAATTATTCGCTGATTCGGCGCGACTCGTCAGCGGTTAATTGGATCAACAGGTCCTGCGGCGCGTGTCAGAAAGGGATAAGCCCATTTTGCCTTTAGCTCGATTGCAAACTCGAGAGGCAAGGAGCCCCCACTTGTGGGTTCTTGGAGGTCTGCTCCCCTATTCACCAAGGCTTCAAGAAGGCGCGGAAGGTTTCCTCCGATTGCATATTCAACCGGAGTCTGAAAAAACGGCGAGTCCTTATTGGGGCTTGCACCAAGTGAAAGGAGGTGAATGGCGAGAGGCTCATCTCCCTGGATCAGGGCTCTCATGAAACGCCATTGGATGAGTTCCTTGACCTGTGGAAACTCAAAAAGCGAAATCGGTCGAATGGGCCTGAGCAGTTTGTGGATCGCCGCGACTTCCCTGTAAACGGAAGATACGGCCTTCTCGCTCCTTACGTCTATTGGCCCCTCGTACAGGTAGTTGGAATCCTTTGTGGATCCGAAGAGAGAGCCTCCGTGCCCCATTTGAGCCAACCACTTCCACGATGGCGGTTGTGAAAGGAGAAAAGACCTCAGAACATTCCGGAACCTGGATCCTTCGACTTTGCTTAAATGCCGGGTTCTGATTCGAACTGGTATCGGTGCTTCAACATTCACGGCTCTCAGGACGTTCTCATACGCCTGGGCATTGATTTCCCGGGTCTCGGCCAGGAGGATGACGAACTCGTTTGGCATGACTTCATAGAGAGCCAGGAGTTCCTCCCTCGCCCCTCCGCCAGGGAAATACCTGATAACCGCGTCAGGCTGCAGTTCCTTTTGCACTCCTGGCACCCAAGGCCTGAGTTGTGCCTCCCATTTGACCCCCAAATCGGTAGCTCGGGCGTATGACCCGGAGATGAGGAGGAAGAAGGAAACAAAACAGGCTAGGTGTTTCATCACAAAGCTTTCCTGTGACCTCTGCGGCGCGGTGGCGCTCCGTCCGTGATCAGTTCTATAGCTCTGCCACCGATGCTGGAAGTATGCGCTAGGCTTTGCCCGTGTAAACCTTCGCGGTTTCCTTGCCCGAGAGAACGCGGAGGGCGCCCTTGGCGAGGGCGTACATCTCGTTCTCCCCGGGGTAGACGGTGACCCCGCAACCCATGGCCGCGATGGCCTTGCGGATGTAGTCGACGGTCGGCTTGCACCGGGCCATGCCGCCGGTGAGCAGGATCTGGTCGATCTTCTGGCCCTGGAAGGCCGGCATGAGCGAAGTGATCCACTTGGCGATCTGGTAGGCCATGGCGTCCATGACCAGCACCACTTCAGCCTCCCCGGCCTTGTACCGGGCTTCCAGGGCGCGCAGGTCCGCGGTGCCCAGGAGATCGATGAGCCCGCCGCGGCCCTTGTTGAGCTTCTTGAGCTCGTCCTTGGTGTAGCGGCCCGAGAAGCAGAGGTCGATGAGCTGGCCCACGGGAAGCGACCCTGAACGCTGGGGCGTGAAGGGGCCTTCCCCGTCCAGGGCGTTGTTCACGTCGATGTAGTGACCCTGGAAGTGGGCGCCCACGGAGATGCCGCCGCCCATGTGGGCGACCACGACGTTGATCCGCTCGTAGAACGTCTCCTGCTCCTCGGCGTAGCGCCGCGCGGTGGCGATCTGGTTCAGGGCGTGGCTGATGACCTTGCGGCGGATCTCCTTGAAGCCGGTGATCTTGGCCACCTCGGGCACTTCGTCGACCACGACCGGGTCCACGATGAAGGCGGGACGGGACGAACCGGCCACCAGTTCCCGGGCGATGAGGCCGCCCAGGTTCGAGGCGTGGTCGCCCTGGACGCCCTTCATGAGGTCCTCGGCCATGAGGTCGTTCACGTTGTAGGTGCCGTGGTGCATGGGCCAGAGCGTGCCGCCGCGGCCGGCGACGGCGTCGAGGCTGTCCACGGAGAGGCCGTTGTCGCTGAGGAACTTCATGATGGCGTCCTTGCGGAACGCGAACTGGCTGGTGATGTTCTTGCCCTCGAAGGGCAGCAGCTCCTCGGCGGCGTGCTGGAGCTCCTGGGTGAAGCGCTCCTTGTCGCCCTCGTAGACGGAGATCTTGGTGGAGGTGGAGCCGGGGTTGATGGCCAGGACCCGGTAGCGGCGGAAGAAGGTGTCGCGGGGCGTCTCGTCCCAGGCGCCATACTTGTACATGCGCAGGACGGAAGCCTTCACCGCCAGGCGGATGTCCTCGGGCGTGCAGTCCATGGCCAGGTCCACGCCCTTGAAGCGCAGGCCGAACATGACGGGGAACTTCTTGGCGTCGGGGAAGCGGGTGGCATACAGGTGGTAGAGCAGGTTGCCCATGTCGAGGTTGGGGCAGATGATCACGTTGGCCGAGCCGGGCCAGTTCACGTCCTTGCCGCCCTGGTAGTAGGTGGCCGAACGCTGGGAGAGGGCGACGTTGACCTTCACCTCGCCCTGGATGTGGATGGTGCCGTAGCGTTCGCCTCGGCTGACGCGCTCCTTCAGCAGGGCCGGCACGAGCTCGGTGGCCTTGCGCACCAGGTCCGGGGAGGGGCCCTCGTCGGAACCGCGGTTGGAGTAGGAGACGATGGCGCCGTGGATCTCGGGGAGGATGGACTCGGGGATGAGGTCGCGGGCGATGGCGCAGGTGCCCACCGCGGCGGCGGCGAGGCTCTCGGGCGTCATGACCGCGTTCACGCCCACGTCGCCGAAGACCACGATGTTCTGGTTGAGCACGTCCTTGGGATGTTCGTCGGGCAGCACGAAGATGCCCGCTTCGCAGCAGTGCTCCTGGGCCTTGAGGGCCTTGAGCATGGGCCGGAAGAACTGCTTCTCGCCGGTGGCCACGCCTCCCACCACCGTGTCGGCGTGGCCCTGGGCCACGGCGCTGATGCCGAAGTTCACGGGCACGGAAGCCCAGCACATGGCGTCGAAGAGGTTCACCTCGCGGCCCTGGGTCCGGGCCTCCTCCTGGTGGATCCGGGCGAACTGCTCCACCAGGTCGGGGCGCTTGCCGATGTCCACGAAGGCGCTTTCCGAAAGGGCGAATTCCACGCGCGTGGGATCCATGGCGGACAGGTCGCGGCGGATGACCTCGCGCACCTCCGCCTCGGTGGCCAGGAAGATGGGCCGGGCGAAGCGGGTGAGGTTGCAGGCGGCCTCGATGATGCGGGGTTCCAGGGCTTCCGGGAAGATCACGGCCGGGCGGGTCTTGCCCGCGGCCAGGATCTGCTGGTCCATGGACCCTTCGATGTTGAACATGCGAACCTCCGGCGAACGTTACCAATCAGGACACTGGATTGTAGCAAGCGGGGGGGTTGGGCTCATGCAAGTCGGTCACAACCCGGGAGCCTGTCTTGCGGGCGGGCACCTGGGGTATGCTGGGGGCCTTGAAGGAGTCACCCATGGGTACCCGTGGAACGCAGATCGTCGGCATGGACGTCCAGGAACTGCTCAAGCTTCTCAACGCCGCCTACGCCAGCGAGTGGCTGGCCTACTACCAGTACTGGCTGGGCGCCAAGCTCATCAAGGGCCCCATGAAGGACGCCGTGGCCGCGGAACTGAACCTCCACGCCACGGAGGAGCTGGCTCACGCGACCCTCCTCTCCGGCCGCATCATCCAGCTGGGCGGGACGCCGGTGCTGGCGCCGGACCAGTGGGCCGCCTTCAGCCCCTGCCCCTACGACGCGCCCTCGGACCCCTTCGTGGGCGTCCTGCTGGACCAGAACATCGCCGGCGAGCAGTGCGCCATCTCCATCTACAAGAACCTGATGGACATCACCCGGGAGGCCGATCCGGTCACCTACAACCTCGCCCTGACGATCCTCTCACAGGAGGTGGAGCACGAGGAGGACCTGCAGAGCCTGAAGGAGGACCTGGAGCTGATGTTCAGGCGCCAATGACCGAGATCTCCCTCGCCGCGGAGGAGACCACGTAGCAGCGCTCGTTGTTGGAGCGCTGGTCGGCGGGCAGGATGAAGAAGCCCTTGCGCTCGGGGTGGTAGCCCTGGGCGTGGCCCATGAGGACTTCGCCGTCCTTGAACACCACCCGCACCTTCTTGCCGGGGGTGAGGTTGGTGGGTTCGAAGATGTTCCGCTTCACGTGGGCGGGGTTGCCCTGCAGGTTCTTCACGAAGAAGACGCCCTTGAGCTCCTGGACCTGGATCTCCAGGGGCCGTGAACCGGGGTAGGACCCGGCGGGGAAGAGGTGGAACCGGTCGTTCGTCGGCAGGAAATCGACCGTATGGCCCTTGAGAAGGCGGCCATCGAGGTAGCGGGCGACGATTTGGTTCATTGCGTCCTCCAAGGGCAACGTCCTAGGACGGGCGAAGCGGTAAAGACGACCCCAGGGGAAAGATAAGCCCATCTGACGGATTTGGCATGGTTAATTTCCGGGATCATAATGATTTCCCGGCGCGGTGCCAATGCCTCATGAAATAAGGGCTATTTTAATTAAACATTTACTAAATTAGGCCGGGAAACCGTCAGCGGCCGGCCTGGGCGGTATGGGCGTCGATGTCCTCGGCATCCCAGGGGTAGACCACCCAGATGTCCTCCAGGTGCTGGCCCGCCCAGTAGCGCGTCACCGGCGCCGGGATCTGGTCCAGCTTGGTCTTGTCCTTGCAGTGGAGCACCGCCACGGCGATCTCCTCGGGGCCATGGGAGAGGAGCTCCCGCAGGCAGTAGGCCAGGGTCGTGCGGGTGTCGTCCACCTCGTCCACCAGGAGGACCTTGCGGCCCTTGAGCTTGCGCTCCACCTCGTCGATCCACTGGACCTTGCTGGGGCCGCCCTCGATGGTGTTGTCGTCGCCGTAGAGCTTCACGCCGACGGTGAGGATGGGCTTCTTCAGGTAGGTCTTGAGGATGCGGGCGGGGATGAAGCCGCCGGTGCCGATGGCCACGGTCACGTCCGGGTCGAAGCCGCTGGCCTGGATCTCCCGGGCCAGGCCGGCCACCGTGCGGTGGATCTCGTCGTAGGTGAAGTAGCGCTTGGACGGGGCGGCCATGTGCGGACTCACTGCATCAGTTTGTGGGGGAGGCTCTCCACCCGGGAGGCGGGGGAGACGACCATGTAGTTCAGCTTGCGCTGGAGCTCGCGGATCGTGTTGGCGCCGGCGTAGGTGAGCCCGGAACGGAGGCCGCCCACGATGTCGGCGATGATCTCCTCCTCGTCGTCCCGGTAGGGGACCTTGGTGGCCACCCCTTCGGCGGTCTTCCAGCCGGTGAGGCCGCCCAGGTGGTCGTCCGCGGCCTCCTTGCTGGCCATGCCCCGGTAGGTCTTGTGGGTGGGCTCGCCCTTCTCGTTGAGGATGGGGTCGCCCGGGGTGGGCCGGGTCCCTGCGAGCATCCCGCCGACCATGACGAAGTCCGCGCCGAAGGCGAGGGCCTTGACGATGTCGCCGGGGTAGCGGATCCCGCCGTCGGCCACGATGGACCGGTCGGCCCGGGCGCATTCCTGGATGGCGGTGACCTGGGGGACCCCGAAGCCGGTCTTGATGCGCGTGGTGCAGACGCTGCCGGGCCCGATGCCCACCTTGATGATGTCGGCCTTCACCGACGCCAGGTAGTCCGCCCCCGCATAGGTGGCCACGTTGCCGGCCATGATGCACTCGTTGGGCAGCATCTGGCGCATGCGCTTGATCATCTTGCCCACGTACTTGGCGTGCCCGTGGGCCACGTCCACGCAGAAGTACTGGGCGCCGGCGTCCTTGAGGGCCTCCACCCGCTCCATCTCCTTCTCGGAGGTGCCCACCGAGCAGAAGACCTTGTTGTTGCACCGCTTGAACATCTCGACGTTCTCTTCGATGGTGCAGAAGCGGTGCAGGGTGCCGATGCCGCCCTTGGAGGCGATGAAATCCGCCATGGCGTCCTCGGTGATGGTGTCCATATTGGCCGTCATGAGGGGAAGTTCCAGCGTCAGCTTCCCGGACTTGTCGGTCATGCCGATGTCCACGATCCGTCGGGATTCGTGGTGGTTGTACGCGGGGATCATGAGCACATCGTCGAACGTAATGGCAGTTTCGGGCATGGGACCCCTCCGGCAAAACCCAGATTAGCCGAAAAAAACTTGACCCCTTCAGTCCGTTGTCCGTTAAGGAGGACAAAGGTTGCCGAAGGAGGAGTCCATGCCAGCCCGCCTTGTCCACCCCGCCGGTCCCAGCGATCCCAGCCTGGCCCAGCAGGTCTCCGACCTGTGCCGGGAGGCGGTGGAGGCCGCGGGAGGGTTCCTGGTGCCCCATCCCGAGGAGCACACCATCATCGTGGTCTTCGGAGGCCAGCAGGTCACCATCACCGTGGAAGCCAGGCACCATTGAGCACGCTGGTCTGGTACCGGGAGAAGGACCTGAGGGTGACCGACCACGGCCCCCTGGCGGAGGCCGGTCTGGATGCGCTGCCGGTCTTCGTGGGGCCTGCCAGCGGCCTGCTGGCGCCCCGCCTGGGTGACCTGGCCCGCCGCCTGGAGACCCTGGGCTCGGGCCTGGTCCACCTGGAGGGCGACCCCCTGGAGGAACTGCCGCGGATGGCCCTGGAGCGGGGCGCCACGGCGGTGCTGGCCCACGGCTTCACGGAACCCGCCGCCCGGGCCCTGGAGGCGCGCCTGGCCCCGGCGCTTCCCTGCCCCCTGCGGCTCTTCCCCGGCGAGACCCTCACGGCGGGGCCCCGCACCGGGGCCGGGGGCATGTTCAAGGTCTTCACGGCCTACCACCGGGCCTTCCAGCGGGAGGCCCACCTGGCCGAACCCCTGGAGGCGCCGGAGCGCCTGGCCTCCGTTCCCCCCGGTCTTCCGCGCTGGCCCGCCGGGGACCTGCTGCCGGATCATCTGGCGACCTTCCTGGAAAACGGCCTGGCGGACTACGCCCGGGCCCGGGACCGCCTGGACGAGGACGGGACCTCAAGGATCTCCGCGGACCTCCATTTCGGGACCGTGAGCGCCGCGACCTGCTGGGCCGCGGCCTCGGGCCGCCCCGGGGCCGAGGTCTGGCAGCGTCAGCTGGTGTGGAGGGAATTCGCCCACCACCTCCTGCGGGAATGGCCGGATCTGCTGGAAAAGCCCTTCGTGGGCGGGTTCCAGGACTTCCCCTGGCGTCAGGACGGCGAGGCCTTCCGGGCCTGGGCGGAGGGGCGCACCGGCTATCCGGTGGTGGACGCCGCCGCCCTGGAGCTTCTCCACACCGGCCACGTCCACAACCGCGCGCGCATGATCGCAGCCAGCTTCCTGGCCAAGCATCTGCTGGTGGACTACCGGCTGGGGGAGGCCCACTACCTCGCCCATCTGGAGGACGCGGACCTGGCGAACAACTCCATGGGCTGGCAGTGGAGCGCGGGCTGCGGGTGCGACGCCCAGCCCTGGTTCCGGGTGTTCAACCCGGTGCTCCAGGGGGAGAAGTTCGACCCCCGGGGCGCCTACGTGCGCCGGTGGCTGCCGGCCCTGGCGCCGCTGCCGGACCGCATCGTGCACCGCCCCTGGGAAGGGGGGGGCGCCCCCGGCTACCCCCCTCCCATCGTGGATCATGCCTGGGCCCGGGCGAGGTTCCTCGCCCTGGCCAAGGCGCATCTGGCTACTGGCGAACCTCGATCTCGTCGATGAAGCTCCAGCTTCCGTCCTGGGTGGCCGCCATCACCTTCACGTAGCGCGCCTGGATGTTCAGGCGGTTGACCTTGAAGACCTTGTGCCAGACCGAGTCGGCGAGGAACCCCGTGGGCACCGTGCCCAGGGTGGTCCAGGTCTCCCCGTCCTCGGAGCAGGCGTAGGTGACGCTCACCGGCAGGGGGATGTAGTCGGCCTCGTCCCGCAGCCAGTCGCTGTTCACCTCGTGGATGGTCTGCACGGAGCCCAGGTCCACGATCCAGGTGTTGCCGGCATTGGTGCGGCCCTGCCAGGCCTCGTCCCAGGGGGAGTTGGTGCCGTAGATGCCGTCGGTGAGGGCGCCCCCGGGGTCGGGATGGCCGGGGTCCGCTTCGGTGGACGTGGTGTAGGCCTTGCCCAGGGCCAGATTGGTCTCGTACACGGGGTCGACCGGGGTCGACACCGTGACGGCCGCGCTGGGGGCCGAGACGTTGCCCGCGGCATCCACGGCGGCGACGGTGTAGGTGTACTCGGTCCCGGGGTCCAGGCCCACGTCGCCGTAAGAGCCGTGGGTGGTGTGCACCCGCTGGGTGGTGCCGTCCCGGTCCACGTCGTAGGCCACGACGCCGAGGTTGTCCGCGGCCACCTGCCAGGTCAGGGCCACGCTGTGCCCGTCCAGCGCCACGGCGGCCAGTCCCGCGGGAACGGTGGGGGCCTGGGAATCCAGGAGCCCGGTGGTGACGTACTGGCGGTAGGTCTCGTAATAGAAGGGGTTGACCGTCTGGGGGTTGAGATAATCCGGGAAGGACCAGCTGAGCATGCTGCTCACGTAGGGCTGCACCGCCCGCATGTCGTCCACGATCCCCCCGATGGGCATGGTCGACCAGTCGGCGATCTGGAAGGTCTCCGTGTCGGACCAGAGCAGGCACTTGGAATTGGCGTCGGCGATGGCGTTCTTCGTGGCCAGGAACCATTCCGGCAGGACGTCGACGGTGGTGTTGCCCGCGCCGACGCCGTCCTGGAGGGCGATGACGTCGATGGGCGCCCGGGCCAGGATGTAGCCCCACATCGCGCGCCAGCCGGCGGAATCGAGGCCGTAGGCGGGGTTGAAGAAGGGCGCGATGATCACGGGCCGCCCGGGGGCGATGGCGTGGAGGTGGTCGGCCACGGTCTTGTAGAACTGGGCCAGGGGCGCCCATTCCTCGGCGGTGGGGAAGGTGACGTTGTCCGCCTCGAAGGGCAGGTACCACCCCTTGAAGGTGGGCTCGTCCTTGTAGAGGGCCCAGAGTTCGTCGGCCACCTGGTTGGCCAGGGTGGCCTGGGCGGCGAGCCAGTCCGGGTCCGTGGACATGGACCACCAGTCGTCGCTGGACTGCAGGCCGAGGTACATGTCCACCCCCTGCAGGGTGGCGTTGGGGAAGGCCTCGGGGATGGTGGGGAAGACCATGGTGAAGCCGGGCAGGGAGGTGGGATACCGCGTGGTCATGGACGAACCGTTCGCGGCGTGGTTCACCACGGCCTGGGTGAGGCCGGCGGCGCGCATGGCGGAGAAGCAGGCCCCCCACTGCCCGCTGTGCATGACGTCCTGGCTCACGAAGGTGCCCTGCAGCCGGGGGGTGTGGAAGTCCGGGGGAGGGGCCCCCGGGGTTTCGTCGGAGCTGGAGCTGCAGCCCACCAGGGCCAGGGCCAGGGCCGAACCGAGGACGGAGAAGGGGAATCGTGGGGCCACGAGCGCCTCCGGAAAGGGGTTGGATTCGGGATGTCCTTATAATGATATATCGTTTCGGAGGGATGCGGGACTTTTTTTGTCGTGGGAAGGTAGGGATTCCCATGGGCAAGCGCGCCCGATATTCTCATTGAAATCACCAACAAGTCTTCGTGCCCCGGTTTGTTATCCATTAACACCAAGGAGCTTCTGTGAACAAACGCCCCCTGCTCGCTCTCCTCATCGTGGGAGGCCTGGCCTTCCCAGCCCATGCCCAGTTCTGGGACCGGCTGATCAACCCCGATATCCAGGTCACCCTGACCCATCCGCCCGCGCTGGGCATCAAGGTGCAGCGCGTGGCCTTCGCCCCCGTGAGCACCCCCGCGGCCGAGGATCTGGTTTCGGCCTGCATCGCCGACCTCACCGGCACCGGTGAGATCGAAGTGCTGGACCGTGGCAACATCGAGAAGGTCCTGGGCGAGCAGAAGTTCACGAACTCCGGGCTCGTGGACGAGAAGTCCGCGGTGGAGCTGGGCAAGCTTCTGGGCTCCTCGGTGCTGCTCTTCGTGAAGGTGCAGCGGTCCGACGTCAAGCACATCCCCCTGCGCTCCACGGAACCCTCCTGGACCGACAAGAAGGGCGGGTACCACCCCGCCGTGACCACCTTCACCTCCAAGACGCAGGTGGAGTTCAACGGCTCGGTGCAGGCGGTGGATCTGGCCACGGGCCGCATCTACAGCCAGCAGCGCATCGCCGTGTCCCCCAGCAAGGAGGTCTCCTCCGACCAGGGCATGCCGGAATACCCCTCCGAGACCGAAGTTCGCGAACTGGCCGTGGGCATGGCCCGCACCCAGGTCCACCAGATGCTCTGCGCCTGGACGGAACAGCGCAAGCTCATCTTCTACGATGACAAGGACTACGGCATGAAGGCCGCCTACAAGCGGCTGCAGCTGAACGACGCCCGGGGCGCCCTCGGCCTGTCCCTGGAAGCCCTGGCCGCCGCCAAGGCGGATCCCAAGGCCGCCGTGAAGTACGTGGGCCGCACCAACTACAACGTCGGCATGTGCCACTTCATCCTGGGCGACTATGCCGCGGCGCTGCCCTTCCTCAAGGCGGCCCGCGAGACGGATCCCAGCCACAAGATCTTCGCCGGCGCCGAAGCGGAATGCCTGCGCGGCATCCAGCTGGCTGCCGAGATGAACAAGGTCGACGCCCGCAGCGCCAAGGTCGAAGTGGAGGCCCCCAAGGCCCAGGCCGCCGCGGCCGCCAAGGAGCCCGCCCCCGCACCCAAGGGCGGCGAGTCCGTGGAGGACCGCCTCAAGAAGCTCGAAGCCCTGAAGAAGAAGGGGCTGCTCTCCCCGCAGGAGTACAAGGCGAAGCGTGCCGAGATCATGAAGGACCTGTAAAAACTCCGAGACTCGGACTGGAACAGCGCCCGGAGCGGACACCCGCTCCGG
>DBME01000184.1 GCA_002298155.1 Holophagaceae bacterium UBA706
CCTGGATCCCAAGGGCGCCGCGCCGGCCCCGCCCGCACCGCCCGCGCCTCTCGCGCCTCCCGCGCCTCCCGCGAGGAAATAGTTCAGAACCTGAACCGGTCCGCGGGGAAGGACGCCTCGACCAGCGCCTGACGGGCCTCGATGTGGGATTCAAGGGCCTTCCAGNNTCCGGCAAGGAAGGGGCTCTCGCGGTACCACCGCAGGCAGCCGAAGCCCTGGGCGAAGGCGCGGTTCGCCGCGTTCTGGGCCTCGACGGGACTCTCCAGGAAACCGAAGGCCTCCGCGAGCTTGAAGGTGTATTCCCCGTCCGGGATCCGGACGGGGATACGCTGATTCCACAGCACACGCAGCCGGGCCAGGGCCTCCTCGCGATGGCCCTTCAGTCCCAGCGCGTACACCGTCGCGAGGGCACCGAAGGGGCGCATGCCGCCCAGGGGCCGCGCCGAACGCTGGAAGTGGAGCAGGGCACCCTCGTGGTCGCCCCGCAGCAGCCGCGCATAGCCGCGGTAGAAGTCCCTCAGGGTGTCC
Organism: Holophagaceae bacterium UBA706; assembly: GCA_002298155.1. Lineage (GTDB taxonomy): Bacteria > Acidobacteriota > Holophagae > Holophagales > Holophagaceae > Mesoterricola. Next base: position 529 of record DBME01000184.1, read on the forward strand.
GGTTCGGTGTCGGAACCCGGGCCGAGCACCTGCTCGAACCGGTCCAGGTCGCCCAGGTAGAGGTAGGTGTTCTCGGCCAGCTCCGGATCCCCGCGGCTCAGCCCAAGGATGGCATCCCGCCGGGCCAGGGCCCGGGACGCGCCGTCCAGGAGCCCCGCGCTCCGCGCCGCATAGGCCAGGGCCTCGAAGAGCCGCGGCGAACGAGGGTTCAGGCGCAGCGCGTCGAAGAGCGTCCCCAGCGCCTTCCGCTGGTTCCCCGTGTCCGTGCAGAACCGTCCCAGCGCCGCCGCGGCCCGGGCGTAGGCGGGGGCCAGGGCGAGGGCCCGCTCCAGGTCGCTTGCGCAGCGCCCCAGGAGATCCGCCCCGGCCGCCTCGTCTTCGAGGATGCGGTTGTTGGTGAGCCGCCCCCGCACCAGCCAGGTCCCCGCGCAGTCCGGCTCCCGGTCGACCAGGCGCGTGCTGGCGTCCAGCACCTTCAGGTCCGGTTCGTCTACCCGCCGGGCCGCAAGCACCGCCAGTTCCCAGAAGACCACCGAGGACTTCGGCAGGATGACCTCCGCCGTGCGCCGCTCCAGGCGCAGCCAGCCCAGGGCCGCCAGCACGGCTTCCCGGGGCGTGTCCCCCGCCCCTTTCCATTCCCGGTCCGGCCTTCCGGAGCGGCACAGACGCAGCCTCAGGGTCGTGCGCCCCGGTTCCCGTTCCATGGCAACGGTGAGGGAATCCCGGGGCGTGCCGGTCCCCTGCACCACCGAGGCCCCGGCCACCACGGCCAGGCCCGTGCCGCATTCCAGGCAGTCCTCCAGCAACATCCCCGCGCCGGTCCTTTCCGCGGGGTTCACCCCCTTCCATTCGGCGGCGGGGGCGAGGACCAGGCGCAGCGGCGCCTCCACCGAGGGCCTCGTCCCCCGCCGGTACNNGGTACTCCACCCAGCCGGTGACGGCGATGGCGGCGAGCAGGAGGATCCAGACAAGGCGGCGCATGGGCAGGTCACCCTCGGGAAAAGGAACAGATCCGTAGGATGTAACCAATAGACCCCTGCCCTTCCCTTGCCAACAGTAATTTTCTCGCCAGCGCCCTTGTTGGGTTTGGGCGGGCATTGCCTCATCATGACTAGGTAGCGGAGGCATTTATGCGCGAGTGGATTGCTGGGTTCCGGTGGCTTGCCATCTGCCTGGGCCTGCTTGCCGCCTGCCCACCCCTGGCGGCCCAGGGCACCTATGAGCGCCCCCGGCTGCAGCTCACGCCCCAGGAGCAGGAGACGGTGGACTACAACCGGAAGCTGGCCACGGCCCGGGNNCCCGCCCCTGTCGCCGGCGGAGGCGGCCCGCGCGAAGATCTTCAAGCGGGCGGTGAACTCCGTCGTGTTCATCCACTCCATCACCCGCGGCTATTTCGAGGACCAGAAGGGCGATCGTTTCGCCATCCCTCCCGCCTCGGGCACCGGGTTCGTGTGGGACAACCTCGGGCACGTGGTCACCAACCACCACGTCATCACCTTCGAGGAGGCCGGCGCGGGCACCCCGTACAGCGAGGCCAGCGACCTCCAGGTGACCCTGGCCGACGGCAAGATCTACAAGGCCGTCGTCATCGGACGGAGCCTCTCGCTCGACATCGCGGTGCTCCACGTCTTCGCGCCGCTGGGGGCCATGAAGCCCCTGCCCATCGGCACCTCCAAGGACCTGGAGGTGGGCCAGGACGTGCTGGCCATCGGCAATCCCTTCGGCCTGGACACCACCCTCACCTCGGGCATCATCTCCGGCCTCAAGCGCGACATCATCACCAGCTTCTATACGCACATCACGGGCGCCATCCAGACCGACGCCGCCATCANNAACCCGGGCAACTCCGGCGGTCCCCTCCTCGATCGGACGGGGCGCCTGGTGGGCATGAACACCGCGATCTCCTCCACCTCCGGCGCCAGTTCGGGCGTGGGATTCGCCATCCCCGTGGACACCCTCAACAAGTACGTCCCCCTCCTCATCGCCAAGGGCCAGACCTATCGCCCGGTCCTGGGCTTCGACACCGTGCCCATGCAGGTGGTCGCGGCCCTGGGCGTGCCCCGGGGCATCCTCGTGCAGAGTGTCACGCCTGGCGGCACCGCCGAGAAGGCCGGCCTGCGCGGCATCTCCATGCGCCAGGGCGCGGTGGCGCCCTTCAAGCGCGAGGATTTCATCCTTGGCGACGTGATCCTCTCCGTCAACGGCACCGCCATGGAGAGCGACACCCAGCTCATGGATTTCCTGGAGCTGATCCCCCCCAGCGAACCCCTGGTCTTCGAGGTGCTGCGGGACGGGAAGTCCCTCAAGGTGACCCTGGAGCCGGCGCCTCCCCCGCAGGAGGCTTCCCCGGAGCAGAAGACCTGACCGGAGCTCCCGACGCCGGCAGAAAGCCGAGGGGCACCTTGAGCTCCCGCTCCACCCCCTCGAAGGTGAGGCAAAGCATGGCCCGGCCCGGCGCCTTCGCGTTGCGGTGGATGGTCAGCACCTGGGCGGACCCCGGGCGCGGCAGCGGGCCGGTGGCGAAGCCGTCCCCCTCCACGCGCGCCTCCAGGATCCGGAAGGGGGCGCCGTCCCGGNNCCCAGTCCTGGAACACCACCCGGGGGGGCTCGGCGTTCACCGCATGGTGGATCCGCCAGGCCAGGTACAGCACGAAGGCGGGCTGCAAGGGGACATTCGTCTCCACCCGGAGGCGCTCGAGGCCCAGGAGCGCCCCCGGCGGCACCCGCGCCGGGCGCAGGATGAAGGCCAGTTCCGTGCGCCCGCCCTGGGGATCCGCTTCGCAATCCAGGTAGGGCGGCAGCCCCGAGACGACCCTGAGGGAGAGAGGTTCTCCCGTTTCACGGGCGAAGCGGAACACCTCCCGGGGACTCTCGTGGTCCGCCACGTCGCCGAAGTCGCGGCGGTCCCCGTCCACCGAGAGGTCCGGCCTGATCACGCCCCGCACCGGGAGGTAATAGGTGCCCTGGTGGGGATCGTCGGTCTCCAGGCGCACGTTCCGGGCCTGGTCGCCCTGCCATCCCGAGGGGTCCCACCGCAGGGCCAGGGCCGCCGCGGCCCCGCCGGCGATGGGACCTTCCAGGGCAGGCCCCTCCACCGTCACGCCCGGGGACAGGTCCAGCACCCGGAGACTGATGGGCCCGGGGCTGGTGTTGAGGATGCGGTAGACCTGCCTCCTCACCTCCCGGGGGCCGAGGCTGCCGAGATCCACCTGTCCCGGGGGTTCCACCCTGAGGCGGGGCGGGTCCTTGGGGGCGGGGAGCCCGGGCAGGACGGCGGCGAGGATCAGGGTGGGGAAGCGCATGGGAAGCCTCCGGAAGGCCCCCAGTGTGCCGCTGGAAAGGCGTCCGCCATGCGGTAATTTTCCAATAAGCAAACTATATCGTTATCAACTTTTACTGAATTTTTATAGTAAATGCGTGACCAAAGTTCCAACCGTCTTCTTTTAAGATGGTCAAAGTCCGGAACCGGGCAAGCACCGCATGCCCACGTTCCAACGCCACCGGAGGTTTTGTGCTGCAAGGTACCAAGGAAGAACGGCAAGCCCTGATGGTCGCCCCGCTTCCCGACCTGGTGCGCTTCATCGTGGGTTCCTGCCACCAGGAGTGCCGGACGGACATGGCCAGGCTCGAGACCCTGGCGGAGCTCCATGCCATGGAGGAGGGCCGCCGCAATCCGGCCTTCATCGAGATCCGTGACCTGGTCTCCCGCTTCTGCGTGGACATGCGGTCCCACCTGGCCATGGAGGAGCGCAACCTCTTCCCGGCGATCATGGCCGTGGAGGGCGCGGAGCTGCCCGCCGCCCGCAAGGAGGCGCTGGCCTCCGTGCGGACCCTCCTGGAAGGCGATCACGAGGCCGAGGCGAGCCTTCTCCGGGGCATCCGGTCCCTGGCCGCGAACCTCGCCGCCGACCAGGATCCCGAGAGCCCCGAAGCCAGCCTCCACGAGGCCATCAAGACCCTCTCGGAACATCTGCAGCAGCATCTCTATCTGGAAAACCAGGTCCTCTTCCCGCGCATGCGCTAGCGGGCCCCGTGAATCCCCGGATTCGCCCCTGGCATCCGGATCGGGAGGGTGCCATGCTGGGTGCGACTCCGGCAGGGTGCCGGCGAGGACTCGACTAGTCCTTTATTTATAGAGACTTATATGAAAATAATCGCGCCTCAAGGCGGGCCTTCGGCCTCGCCGTACCTCATCGATCCGGATACACCGGTGCCCTACGCCTTCGAGCGCCTGCAGCGGGACAGCGACGGCGGGGAGGTGGACCGCCTGGAGGCCCAGAACCTCCAGTTCGAGAAGATGGCCCCCCTGGACCACCTTCCCCACCTGCCCCTGGACGCCACGGTGCTGGACCTGGGCTCCGGCACCGGATTCTGGTCCCAGCGGCTGGCTGCGCGGGTTCCCAGGGGACGCATCGTCTGCCTGGACCGTTNNGCCCTGGCCGCCAAGCGCCTGGAAGGCGAGACGGCCCGAGTGGAAATCCTGCACCAGGACCTCCGCCGCCTGGATCTCCCCTCCGGGGCCTTCGACCTGGTCTTCACGTCGGTCACCCTGACCCACGTGATGGAGCTGGACGCGGTCCTGGATCGGATCGTGGCCGCCCTCAAACCCGGTGGCTGGATCGCGTGCTACGAGCCCGTGCAGCAGTCGCGCCGGTTCTGCGAGGTCCATCCCCCCTGCCCCAACCTGGAGTTCCTCATGGACCGCCTGCTGGAGGTGGTGGAGGAACGGGGCTCCGACCTTTCCGTGGGCCTCAAGATCGCCCAGAAGCTGGATGCCCTGGGCATGGCGGACACCGTCCTGCGGAACTTCGGCTGCGCCGTCCACGGCGAGGATGCCCGCATCTGCCTCCAGGAGGTGTTCCTGCCCCTAGCCCAGGCCTACCTGCGGCACCGGTGGGAGCGGGAGCTGCTGGAACGGCGTTGCCGGGCCGGCGCGCAGGAGGCGTCCACCCGCAACCTGTGGCTGGACATGCGCCGGGCGGTTGTCCTGGCACGTAAGCCCGGGCGTTTCGGGCAGGTGGAGGATGGGGATGCCCGCCCTTTCGGCAGCGGCCTTCTCCCGGGCCATGCCCGGGGACAGGAAGGTCCCGCAGAGGATCAGGCCATCGCACCTTAGCAGCAGGCGCTCGCAGGCATCCAGGACCCGGGCGCGGGCGGCCCATCCGTCCGGCCCGGATTCGTCCACGTACGCGAAGTTGGCGTGGGGGACCACCAGCGCCGCCTCGGGAAGGAGGTCCTGGATCAGCCGGGCCCGGGCCATCATGCGCACCTGGTTGGCCCGGATGGCCTGGGCGCTGCCGTCGCCCCGCAGGGGACCCGCCAGGTAGAGCACCTGCGGTCCCTGCCCGAAGCGGGCGCGAAGCTCGGTCCAGGGGTCCGGGAGGATGGGTGGGCGTTTTGACGGCATGAAGGCTCCTGAAGGTGAAGGATGGGGCCGGGAAGGCGACAGTTTCTGTCCGGAGGCGGTCTATACTCGGGACGATGCGCATGAGCCCCCGGAAATTCGACCTGGTGGTGGAGCGGGCGCTGGCCCTCATCCCCGCGGAATTCCGCCCCTTCCTGGAGGGGATTCCCGTGGTGGTGGAGGAGGAACCGGATCCGGACCTCCTGGACGACATGGAGGTGCCAGAGGATGAAACTCTCCTGGGCCTCTACGTGGGCCCCAACCTGGGGGAGGAGGAGCCTGGCTACGGGGAGCTGCCGGGAAAGATCATCATCTACCGGCTCCCCCACCTGGAGGCGGCCTCGAATGTCCTTGATCTGGAAAGGGAAGTGGCCCGTACCGTGCTCCACGAGGTGGCCCACCGCTTCGGCATCGAGGAGGACCGCCTGGAGGACCTGGGGTGGGATTGAAATTCTGAAATTTAGTGCTTCCCTTGCCCTGGATCTGGACTTATTCTCAGCACCGCCATCAAGATCTTATAGCTCTTCCCCAACCCTTCCCTCCGGATCCCTCCCCTGGCCGGAGGGTTTTCCCGTTACGTGCCCCGAGGAGTGAAGCATGAGTGACACCGTCGCCGCCCACCCCGACGCCCCGACCCCCATCACGGACAACGCCACCCTCCGGCGGGTCATCCTCGCCTCCTCGCTGGGGACCCTGTTCGAGTGGTACGACTTCTACCTCTACGGCAGCCTGGCGGTGTTCTTCGGGAGCAAGTTCTTCCCGGCCCAGAACGAGACCGCCCAGCTCCTGGCCAGCCTGGCGACCTTCGGGGCGGGCTTTGGCGTCCGGCCCCTGGGCGCCCTGGTTTTCGGACACATCGGCGACCTCATCGGCCGCAAGTACACCTTCCTGGTGACCATGGCCACCATGGGCCTCTCCACGGCCCTGGTGGGCCTCCTGCCCACCTACAACCAGATCGGCATCTGGGCCACCATCATCCTCGTGCTGCTGCGGCTCCTGCAGGGCCTGGCCCTGGGCGGGGAGTACGGCGGCGCGGCCACCTACGTGGCCGAGCACGTGCCGGACGCCCGGCGCGGCTACTACACAAGCTACATCCAGACCACCGCCACCCTTGGGTTCTTCGGCAGCATGGCCGTCATCGGCGGCACGCGCTGGCTCATGGGCGAGGCGGGCTTCCGCTCCGGCGACGGCCACCTCCTGGCCGGCTGGCGCATCCCCTTCCTCATCTCCTTCGTGCTGCTGGGCGTGAGCCTCTACATCCGCGTGAAGATGCAGGAGAGCCCCCTGTTCACCAAGCTCAAGAAGGCCGGCTCCATCTCCAAGAATCCCCTCAAGGAGAGCTTCACCAACCCGGTCAACCTGCGCTACGTGCTCCTGGCGCTCTTCGGGGCCACGGCGGGCCAGGGGGTGGTCTGGTACACGGGCCAGTTCTACGCCCTCACCTTCCTGCAGGCCGTGCTGAAAGTGCATTGGCTGCCGGCCTACCTGATCATGTCCGTGGCGCTGCTGTTCGGGGCGCCCCTCTTCCTCTTCTTCGGCAACCTCTCCGACAAGGTGGGCCGCAAGAAGGTGATGCTGTGGGGCTGCCTGCTGGCGGCGGCCACCTACGTGCCCATCTACATGGCCATGCGCCATTTCGTTCCGGCGCTCCAGCCGGGCCAGACCGCCATCGAGCTATCCGCCCTGCCAGTGTTCAACCTGGTGATGCTCATCCTCCTGGTGTTCGTGCAGATCGTCTACGTGACCATGGTGTACGGCCCCATCGCGGCCTTCCTGGTGGAGCTCTTCCCCACCAACGTGCGCTACACGTCCATGTCCCTGCCCTACCACCTGGGCAACGGCTGGTTCGGCGGGTTCCTGCCGCTCATCGCCACGGCGCTGACGGCCTCGGGCCTGGCCAAGGAGGCCTTCGGCTCGGGCGCCATCTACGCCGGCCTCATCTACCCCATCGGCATCGCCCTGCTCACGCTGGTGGTGGGCGCCCTGTTCATCAAGGAGACCCGCGGCCACAAGATCGACACGGCCATCCGCGCCGACGCCACGGTGCAGGAGATCTTCGACTGGGTGGCGGTGCTGGCCGCCCTGGGCATCGGGTTCATCCTGCTGCTGCAGTGGAACAGCGACTTCCTGGCGGACATCGCCGCCCACAAGGGGCTCTTCTCCGCCATCTGGAACAACCTCTGGTACCCGCTCATCGGCGCCATGGCGCTGTGGGCCCTGCCCACCATCTTCTTCCGCCTGGAGTTCGACCGCCTCCGCGCCCTGGGCATGGTGCTGGCATGCCAGGCCCTCACGGGGCTGTTCTCCTACCGCCTCTACCTGGCGTTCACCTCCATGGGCGGCATGTGGAAGTTCTTCGCCTTCACCTTCGTGCTGGGGATCTACACCTTGGTGCTTGCGGGGGGCTATATTTTTGGAAAGGAACGCCTCAAAGCTTGAAGTTGGACACTTGCAGAGTCTCCCCCGTTGCAATCTTTGGAATCTTCCTCGCTTTCATCAGCCTTGGATGTCATTCATCGGTCCACTCCTACATCGATCCCTCCGCCCGCAGCATTGAGGGTGGGCGGGAATTGCACATCTCGGTCGCCCAGAAGGAGATCAATGGCGACTACCAGGTTTCCATCTGGGGGGCCCGTTTATTGGGGACGGTCGGCGCCGTCGCGGACGCTGCGGTCACGAACACACGGGCGTTTGAGGCAGAAGGGCGCGCTGGCCTTGTGAGGCCTTCGCTCAGGGGATTCGATTTCGACAGCCAGGCCCGTAAAGCCAGCCAAGAGGCCCTTGCCAAATCAGATTGGCTCGGAATCACCACCACCTCATTTGGCAAGGATTCCACACTGGCCAGCCACCTTGAAAGGCTGAACCGGGCCAAAACCCATCAAGTCCTGTTCAACGATTATGCCTATTACCTTTCCGATGACCTCAAGGAAGTCCGGGTGGCCCTGATCGTGACGCTTGCAAAACGGGAAGTCGTTGCCGGCCAGATCGGCGAGGAGCGCATGGATTTGAAATACCTGATCTATCACCAGGAATTCACCTGCGTCATCCCGCTTGCGGCACCAGCTTCGAGGTATTGGGAGAATGGTGAGCTATGGGCGGCGGATCAGGGCCGGAGAGCCCGTTCTGCCATTGAATTCGGCGTGGATTGCGTTGGCAGGATGTTCGGAATGAGTCTTGCCCAGACTCGCGAGTCCCTGGCCGCCATTCAAAGCGCCGGGGGGAAGGTGGAAATCTCGGGACGACCGGGGCAAATCATCAACTTGGCCAAGGAAGGTACACTGCGTTTTGACGGGGTGGGCACCTGGGTCTACCAGGTCAGGGACGGTCTCTGATCCAGGTCTCTGATCCAGGTCTCTGACCCAGGTTCTGCCACATCACCGAACGACCTTCGCAGGTGTTCCCTTCAAGCCTCGGCAAAGAGCGGGTGGCTCAGGTAGCGCTCGCCCGTGTCGCACACCACGGCCACCACGGTCTTGCCCGCGCCCAGCTCCCGGGCGACCTTCATGGCCGCGAAGACGATGGCGCCGGTGCTGATGCCGGTGAAGATGCCCTCTTCGCGGGTGAGGCGGCGGGCGATGGTGATGGCGTCCTCGTAGCCCACGTCCTCCACCCGGGCGTAGGCTTCCCGGTTCAGGATGGTGGGCACGAAGTTGGCGCCCAGGCCCTGGATCTTGTGGGGACCGGCCTTGCCCTGGGTGAGCAGGGGGGAGANNGAGCACTTCACCCACGCCGGTGATGGTGCCGCCGGTGCCGATGCCGGCCACGAAGGCGTCCAGCTCGGGCACCTGCTCCAGCACCTCCAGGGCGGTGGTGCGGCGATGCACCTCGGGGTTGGCGGGGTTGTCGAACTGGCGCACCACCCAGAACTTCGGGTCGGCGGCGGCGAGCTCTTCGGCCTTGTCCACGGCGCCCTTCATGCCCAAGGGGCCGGGGGTGAGGACCAGGGTCGCGCCGTAGGCCTTGAGGATGGCCCGGCGCTCCATGGTCATGGTCTCGGGCATGACGAGGGTGATGGGGTAGCCCTTGGCGGCGGCCACGAAGGCCAGGCCCACGCCGGTGTTGCCGCTGGTGGCCTCGATGAGCTCCTTGCCGGGCTTCAGGATCCCCTTGCGCTCGGCGTCCTCGATCATGGACAGGGCGATGCGGTCCTTGACGCTGCCGCCGGGATTGGCGCTTTCCAGCTTCAGGTAGATGGTGGCGCTGCCCGGCTCCGCGAGGCGGTTGAGGCGCACGACGGGGGTCTGGCCGATGAGTTCGTAGGCGTGGTCCACACGATTGGGGCGGGGCATGGGGGTCTCCTTCCGGCAGGGGGTTGGCTCTGACCACCCCAGGATGGAACCCCCGGAAGGTATTGTCAAGTTTCTTCATGAACAATCGGCAGAATGCCGGAAGCCCCCTATACTGGTGCCAGGGGGTCGGCGATGAAGGTTTCCACCAAGGGGCGGTACGGGCTGCGGATCATGGTCGAGCTGGCCGTGCGCCACGGGTCGGGCCCCGTCCTCGTGACGGCCATCGCCCAGAGCCAGCAGCTGCCCCCCAAGTACATCCACGTGCTCCTGGGAGGCCTCAAGGCCGCCGGCCTCATCACGGCGGTGCGGGGGCCCAACGGCGGCCTGGAGCTGGCCCGCGAACCCGGCCGGATCACCGCCCTGGACGTGGTGGAGGCCCTGGAAGGCCGCGTCGCGGCCGTGGACTGCACCCTGGAGCCCGGCAGCTGCGGACGCGCCGGGGACTGCGTGACCCGGGAGGTGTGGTGCGACCTGGCCGCGGCCATGGAGGAATCCCTGCGCGGGCACACCCTGGCGGACCTGGCCGAGAAGGCCCGGCAGCGCGCCGCCACCGGGGATCTCTACGTGATCTGACGCGGGGTTGATGTCACCCTACAGCATCACCGGAGGAGAAGCATGGCGGACAAGGCCTGGAAGAACCGTGTCCTGACGCCCGTGCAGTCCCTCCTCTCCCTGGCCCTCTTCGCCGAGGCGGCCCTGGTCCTGGGCCTGGCGGCCTTCCCCGCCCTCAAGCTCGTCTTCTGGGCCCGGGCGCTTCCCCTGAAGGGCGACCTCCACGTGCTGGCCCTGGGGGTGGCCATGGCCGCGGCCTACTTCGTGTTCGGCATCGCCCTGGTGGCGCTGCTGCCCATCGCCCGGTGGGTGACCTTCGCCCAGGGGACCCCCGTGGGCAGCTTCAGCTACCTGTCCTGGGAGGGCTGGCGCTGGGCGAGCTTCAACGCCCTCACCCTCTTCCTGCGCTTTTCCTTCGTGAACTGGATCCGGCTCACGCCGTTCCTGCCGGTCTATCACAAGCTCATGGGCATGAAGGTGGGCGCCCGGGTCCAGATCAACACCGCCGTGGTGGCCGACCAGAACCTCATCTCCATCGGGGACGACACGGTCATCGGGGGGGACGTGACCCTGGTGGCCCACGTGGCGGAACGGGGCCGCCTCTACGCCGCCCCCGTGGTCATCGGGCGCCAGGTGACGGTGGGCCTCATGGCCGTGATCTTCCCGGGCTGCGTCATCGGGGACGGGGCCATCATCGCCGCGGGGTCGGTCCTGTCCAAGGGCTCCAAGGTGGGCCCCGGCGAGATCTGGGCCGGCGTGCCGGCCCGGCGCGTGGGGCGCAGGCCCGGCTTCCGCCGCTGACAGAAAATCGGCCCCGCGAACGGGGCCGAACAGTTTGGGGCGGATGACCGGATTTGAACCGGCGACACCTGGAATCACAATCCAGTACTCTAACCAACTGAGCTACATCCGCCGTTGGGCCCTACAGATTAACCTGTCCCGGCCAGGATGGAAAGCACCATCTCGGATCTCTGCGCCGCGCGGCTAAACCCACTCTTTTTTTCCTCGTCTATACTAGTCGCAGCACGGGGTTCGGCTGTTGGAACTTATTGATCTTTCCCACCATATAGAGTCCAGACTCTCCACCAGGCCCGGGTCGGGCATTGTTCATGAGGAACAACTATGAAACGTCAGATCAAGCAACTCTTCATGCTCTCCGCCTTCGCCGGCGTCTGCATGGCCGTGGGAATGGGGCTCAGCTACCGCTGGGTCGCCAGGGCCCAGGAGGAGCAGCCGGTGAGCGTCGACGCCAAGGGTCTTGACCGCCTCCCGCCCATCGCCGAGGTCGCGGACAAGCTCAACCCCACGGTGGTCGCCATCACGAACACGAGCTTCGTGCGCAGCCGCGGCCGCGGCGATGGCGAGAACCCCTTCGGGGACGACTTCTTCAACTTCTTCTTCGGGCCCCAGCGCCCCGGCACCCGCAGGCCCCAGGACGAGGAGCAGCGGGTCCAGGCCGGCGGTTCCGGCGTGGTGATCTCCCCCGACGGCGAGATCCTCACCAACAACCACGTGATCGACGGGATCCGCGGCGGCGACACCTCCATCGAGGTGAAGATGGCCGACGGCCGCACCTTCAAGGCCACCATCCTGGGCAAGGACAAGGAGCTGGACATCGCCCTCATCAAGATCGACGCCCGGCACCTGCCCTTCGCCAAGCTGGGCGACAGCGACGCCATGCGCATCGGCGAATGGGTCGTGGCCATCGGCAACCCCCTGGGCCTGGAGCACACCGTCACCCAAGGCATCATCTCGGCCAAGGGGCGCCAGCTCAACGGCCCCGGCCTTGAATCGTTCATCCAGACGGACGCCGCCATCAACCGCGGCAATTCCGGCGGCCCCCTCCTCAACCTCCGGGGCGAGGTCATCGGCATCAACACCGCCATCCGCCCCGACGGCCAGAACATCGGCTTCGCCGTCCCGGTGAACATGATCAAGCGCATCATCGCCGACCTCAAGAGCGGTAAACCCGTGAGCCGCGGCTACCTGGGCGTGGGCACCCGGAACCTGGACGCCGAGTTCCAGTCCTCCCTGGGCATCAAGGAAGGCGCCGTGGTCTCCAACGTCGACCGGGGCACCCCCGCCGACAAGGCCGGGATCCAGCGCCTGGACGTCATCACCGGCGTGGACGGCCAGAAGATCCGGTCCGGCGACGAGCTGGTGGCCGCCATCGCGGGCCGCCGCGCCGGCGAGAGCGTGACCGTCACCGTGTGGCGCGACGGCAAGTCCAAGGACATCAAGGTCGTCCTGGGGGACCGCCGGGAGCTCCAGAAGGGTGATGACGCCGAGAACGAGGACGAGGGCTCCGCGCCCCGGCCCGAAGGCGACAGCCAGAAGCAGCTGAACCTGGAGAAGACCTACGGCTTCAACGTCGAGGCCCTCACCCCCGCCAACCGCCACCAGTTCGGCATCCCCAACGACGTCAAGGGCGTGGTCATCACCTTCGTGGCCACCCGCTCCGGCGCGGCCGAAAAGGGCCTCCAGGCGGGCCTGGTCATCACCGCCGTGGGCCCCAAGGACGTGGACGGGCTCCAGGAATTCAACCAGGAAGTCAAGAAGGCCGGGGGCAAGAAGCCCCTCCTCCTCCTGGTCCGGCCCCCCCGGGGGACGGCCCTGACCCTGGCCATCCCGCCCCGCTAGGCTGGACCCTTCCGAAGCTGCCGGGAATCTTTCCCGGCAGCTTTTTTTGTGATGGCCCAGTTATGGGTTATCTTAGAGGTCCACTTTCAAGGATCGAATATGGGCAAGCGTCTCNNCGTCGTGGATAGCGATCGGAGATTCATCCAGGACCACAAGTCTCCGCTGGAATCCGCCTTTGAAGTTGATTTCCTCTACGCCACCGAGGGTGCCCTCACGCGTCTGGAATCCGGGCAGTACGGGGCCATCCTGCTATGCGTCGAAACGTCTGAAAACAAAGGGTATGCCCTGTGCATGGCCATCCGCAGGTCCCCGAGCTGCTCGGACCTGAAGATCGCCCTGATCAGCGCCAAGGCCTCCGAGGAGGAATACGCGCGGCACCGTGGCACCAAGGGCAAGGCCGATCTCTACCTGCACAAGCCGGTGACCTCCGCTGCCCTCATCCCGGCCCTGGCCGAGCTGGTGCCCATGCGCGAGGACGACCCGGACAACCCCCTGGGGGACCTGGCCGGCGCCGACCTGGGCGACGAGTGGCTCGAGAGCCTCAAGACCGAACTGGATTCCGAACCGGTGGCGGCCCAGATCCCGCCCCCTGCCGCCCCCGCCGCCCCC
>DBME01000205.1 GCA_002298155.1 Holophagaceae bacterium UBA706
CCAGGGCGCAGGCGGGGTCCAGCAGGAGGACGATGGCGTTCCGGCCGTCCTTGGCCGATACGGGCAGGGCCAGGCCCGTGGCGGGACGGAGCCCGGCCGCGAGGCGTTCGCCCAGGGGCGCGGCTTCGCCGGCGGCCACGATGCGCGTGGCGGCCCCCAGGGTGAACCGGCCTTCCCGGGCCTCGATCCGCACGGGGGCGGGCACGATTTCCTGGGCGCCCAGGGCCAGGAACGTCAGGGCGGCGGCGAGGACGTGTCTCATGCTTTCCCCTCGAAATGGGCCTCGATCTCTTCGAGCGTCTTGCCCTTGGTTTCGGGCAGGAAGAAGAAGGCCGTGATGAAGTAGATCACCGTGAAGCCGGCGAAAAGGTAGAACAGGGCGCCGTATCCGTACGCGCCCACCGTAGGCAGGAACACCGCCGCGATGGTGGTGGACACCGCCTGGTTGATCAGGAGGGCGATGCTCATGCCGTTGGAGCGGATGCGGGTGGGCATGAGTTCGGACAGGGCGAGCCACACGCACACCCCGGGCCCCATGGCGAAGAAGGCGATGAAGACGAAGGTGAGGATGGCCACCAGCCAGCCGTTGGACCCGCTGGGCACCGGGGTGATCAGCGCGTTCTCGATGCGCAGCGGGGCGGTGCGCGCCACGGAGGCGTCGGCGGTGGGGTTGGTGATGCGCGCGGCAAGAGCGGCCCAGAAGTCCTTGGGCACGCAGGTCTCGCGCTTGAGGCGGATCTCGGCGATGGGGTCCGTGGAGCGGACCACCTTGGTGGCGGCCCGGAAGTCGCCGTAGGAGTAGATCACCACGAGGGTGGTGGGGCCGGCGTTCCTGCGGCCCATGAGACGGTCCGCCTCGGCGGGGGAGTAGTCCAGGGCCATGGTCTGGTCCGGTGCCACCATGGCCTGGATGGCCTCGCGGCAGTCGACGCGCTGGCGCTCGACGCCGCGGAAGATGGTGCCGACGCCCAGCAGGGTGACGATGATGCCCGCGCTGCCCACGGACAGGAGGAACTTGCGCCCCTTCCGGTCCACCAGCATCACCGCGACCATGGTCATGAGGAAGTTCACCAGGGTCAGGATCACGTAGCCCAGGTGGGCGCTGGTGTCGCTCAGGCCGGCCTGGATGAGGATCGTGGCGTGGTAGCCGATGATGGAGTTGATGCCCGTGGCCTGGTTGCAGGCGAGGATCACGCAGGCCAGGACGAAGGGGATGACGTACTTGCGGCGCAGCAGGGATTCCCGTACCCGCTCACCGGTGCCGGAGGGGGCCTTGGCTTCGGTGGCCATCACCTCGTCCATCTCCGTCAGCTCACGCTCCGCCTGCTCCGGCGTGCGGGTGCGCAGGAGCGCCTTGAGGGCATCGTCCCGGCGCCCGCGCCGATGGAACCAGCGGGGCGATTCCGCCACGAAGAAGCTGCCCGCCACGAAGAGCGCCCCCGGCACGGCCGAACACCAGAAGATGGCGCGCCAAGCGAAGTCCTTGAAGGCATAGAGGGCCGCGGCATCGTGGATCCTCTCGATCTGATCCACCCGGAAGCTGAAGATCCAGGCGATGACCGCCGCCGCGAAGATCCCCAAGGTTAGCAGCCACTGGAACATGGCGGTGCCCTTGCCGCGCTCCGCCGCTCCCAGGCATTCCGCCAGGTAGAGGGGGACCACGACGCCCACGAGGCCGGCGCTGACGCCCTGGAGGATGCGCCCGAGCACCAGGGGCCCGAAGCCGTGGGACAGGGCGATCATGGGGATGCTGGCCAGGAAGGCCAGGCCGCTGAGGGCCATGAGCTTCTTCCGGCCCAGGGCGTCCGCCAGGAGGCCGGCGAAGGCCGTGGAGATGACGCTGCCCAGGAGCACGGCGGCCACGATGATGGAGAGCTGCTGGGCCGTGAGGGAGGACGTGGCCTCCAGGTAGGGCAGGGCTCCGGCGATGATGCCCACGTCGATGCCGTAGAGCAGTCCGCCCAGGCCCGCGATGAGGAGCAGGTAGCGCAGGTTCCAGACGAGGCCAGGGGGAAGCTTCGACGCGGTCGTCGGCATGAGCGGCTTTCCTTTCATCAGCCCCTTCCTTGCCGCAGGGCGTTGGAAGGTGAGGCACGGGCGTGAGGGTCGCCGGTCAGTATAGCTATGGCGTCCCGCGCAAAAGGCCCGGGGCTGCAAAATGACGAGACCTACTCATGCCGTGACCGTCACTCCACGGTGGTGATCTTCGTGGCCCAGCGGAAGGCGCCGGCCTCCATTCCCGCACGCGCGGCCAGGGCCAGGGTCACGGCTTCCACCGGCAGGATCTCCAGGATGGGCCGGATGCGCGCGGGGGCGGGATCCGTGTCCACGAGGGAAGTGTGCCCGCCGTGGCCGCGGATCTCGTCCATGAGCCGGAGGTTCAATGCGGAGGTTGCCGCCCCGCCCGCGAAGACCATCACGTGCATCGCCTCGTGGACCATCTCCAGGGGACCATAGCGGAAGGCGGCGCTGCTCATGCCTTCCGCATGGAAGTGGGCGGCCTCCTTGGTGATGAGGGCGCCGGTTCCCACAGTGGCCAGGGAAGGGCCCCGGCCCACCAGGAACAGGCTGCGGATGCCGTCCAGCTCGCCGGCCAGGGCCATGGCCCGGTCGTCCAGGTCCGCCAGGAAGGCCTTCACCAGGGCCGGAGCGCAGGCCAGGTCCGCGAGGGTGGCGCCGGTGTCCTCGCGGCAGAGGATGTCGCCGAGCCACGCCATGGCCGCCAGGGCGGACACGTAGGTCTTGCAGGAGACCGA
This sequence comes from Holophagaceae bacterium UBA706, assembly GCA_002298155.1. GTDB lineage: Bacteria > Acidobacteriota > Holophagae > Holophagales > Holophagaceae > Mesoterricola. Next base: position 2,757 of record DBME01000205.1, read on the forward strand.
ATGCTCGGGTCCCGCCTGGGTGAGGACGCAGGCGCGGCTGCGCTGCGCCAGGGGGCTGCCGGCGGTGTTGGTCACCGCCAGGATGGCGGCCTGGTCACGGTTCAGGTCCAGGAGGTGGAGGGTCTCGGCGCTCCCGCCGGACTGGGACACGGCCACCACCAGGGTGTCCGGCGTGAGCAGGGCGCGGCCGTAATGGATCAGCTCGGAGGTCTCCATCATCGTGGAGGCGATGCCCCGTCCGGCCAGGTGCAGGTGGAGGGGATGGAGACCGTGGTACGACGAGCCCATGCCCGTGAGCACGACCCGGCTGAACACGCCCCGGCCCAGGCCCGCGGCGAGGGTCTCCAATTCGGGGGCGGACCGCAGACCGGCCACCGTGGCCTCCAGGGCCCTGGGCTGGTCCAGGAGGTCCTGGTAGTAGCTCCCCTTGATGATCGTAGGATCCGTAGCCATTCAAGTCTCCTCAGGCGGGGAACCGCATGTGCCACACCGCGCCGGCGCCGATCAGGCCCGCGTGCTGTCCCAGGGTGGCCAGGGCGATCTCCGTCATGCGGTGGGGCACGAGCCCGCAGTTCTGCGCGACCCTCGCGCGAATCTCGGGCAGGAACAGGGGCGCGCTCCGCATGACGCTGCCGCCCAGGACGATCATGTCCGGGGTGAAGAGCGTCACCAGGTTCGCGATGCCCAGGCCCAGCCAGCGGGCTTCGCGGGCCACGGCCTCCAGGGCCAGGGGGTCCTGGTGCCCGGCCAGGGAGCACAGGCGCCGTGCCGAAAGATCCGCCCGGTTGGGATAGTCCGCGGGGGCGTTGGCCTCGGCCCAGGCGGTCATGGCCGGGCCCGCGGCCAGCACCTCCCAGCAGCCGTCGGCTCCGCAGAAGCACCGGGGGCCGGACGGGTCGATCACGTGATGTCCCAGTTCGGGGTGGGCGCCTCCGACGCCCCGGTAGAGCTCACCTCCGACGATGATGCCGCCGCCGATGCCGGTGCCCACCGTGACGCAGATGACCGTGGCCTTGCCGGCCCCCGCGCCCCACATGGCCTCGCCCAGGGCCGCCGCGTCCGCGTCGTTCTCCATGGCCGTGGGCCTGCCGAAGGCCTGGGCCAGCTCGCCCACGGGGTTGCGGCCCTGCCAGCCCGGCAGGAAATCCACGTCGCCGATCTCGCCCGTGAAGGGATCCACCGGGCCCGTGCAGCCGATGCCGACCCCGCAGAAGGCCCGTCCCGTCTCCTTGCGGCACTCGCGCAGCATGGCCGTGACGCGGTCCATGGCGGCGTCGAAGCCTTCCTGGGCGAGGGTTGGGGTTTCGCGCTGGGCGAGGATCCGCCCGTGCCCGTCCAGGATCCCGGCGGCGATCTTGGTGCCGCCGATGTCCACAGCCCCGACGACTTCAGTCTTGTCCATGGGCCACCCTATTTCCATTCCACCACGGCGCCGTCGTAGGGTCCGATCTCCATCTCCCAGGAGGATCCCTGGGCCTTGAGGGGCCGGGGGCCTTCGTCGGTGATGTGGCGCAGGCTCTTGATGGGAAGCGTGCTGGTCACCTTGACCTTGCGGGCTACCGGGCTGTGGTTGGTGAGCACCGCGTAGCCGGAATGGGCGGCGTTGAGGGAGGCCACCTCCACCTCGGGCTGGTCGGTGGCGAACAGGGGGCGGATGCCTGCCCATTCGCGGATGGCCCGGTAGAGGCGGTGGGTTGTTTCGGTCTTCTCGAAGGCCCCCGGCGTGGCCGCGGTCCAGGTCTCGATGGGATAGGCGGAGAGCAGGGTCCGGCCCTTGCCCAGGGTGTGGGCGACCAGGGCGGGCCGTCCATCCTGGTCCACGGCGATGACCTGGCCGTCCTCCACCTCCAGCAGGGCGCCCCAGTAGCGGTTGCCGCCGCCGGGCATGGCGAAGTGGAACGTGTCGCCGGGCTTCAGGTCGCCCAGGGGGGCCACCATCTTCAGGGTGATGTCCGTGGCCAGGTTCCAGTCCACGAGGCTCGCCCCGAAGAGCCGCGCCATGTCGGGCACCGCCGCGTCCGCCGCCACGGAGGCGTAGAGGGTGCCCCCCTTCTCGACATAGGCCCGGGCCCGGCCGTAGAAATTGGACTGCACGTGGCAGAGGAAGCCGCCGGTGCTGGTGAGGGGGGACGGGAGCATGATGAGCGGCCGGCCCTCCCAGTCCTGGTGCTCCCGGGGGAAGTCCAGGACGAGGCCGGCCCTGCGGCCCAGCACGAAGGTGTTGAGGGTCGAGCCCATGAGCCAGGCGTTGTCGGAGCCCCCCTCCCGCTGGGACTTGCCCGGGACGGCCTCGTTGTCGTAGGTGGACACGTAGGGGATCTCGGCGGAGCCCGTCAGGCCGAAGCGGGACTGGTCGCCGTGGGACTTGGCCCACTCGTAGGGGATGATGATGCCGCCGTCGGGAGGCGCCGGCTTGACGCCCTCCAGGTCGAGCTGGGCGACCACCTTGGCGAACTTGCGGAACTCCCGGGCCAGGGGCTTGTCCTTGCGGTCCCAGGTGGTCATGCCCCAGAGGCATTCCTGCGCCGTGCGCAGGTAGGGCACCTTGCTCCACTGCTCGGGGGAGGCGTCCGTGTAGCACCAGAGGTCGACGCCGATGCTTCCGGCCCCCAGGCCGGAATAGAGGTTGGCACGGTCGTACTGGGCGACGCGCTCCGGGGCGTACTGGGCGGTGGAACCGCCCATCTCATGGATCATGGACGGCTTGCCGGCGCCCCGGCTCAGGGTGATCTCCCAGGCCGCGCCATAGGTCCCCCGGGCGCTGAGCATGGGGTCCGGGAAGAGGTCGTTCAGGTAGATGGTGAAGGGGTGGACGCTCAGGAAGTCCACCTCCCGGGCGATGTTGTCGGCCCGGAAGGGGCCGTGCCCGGCCTCCTCGCCACTGGTCCCCGCCACGATGGGGTGGTTGGGGTCGTTGCGGCGGAGGGCGCCCGTGATCAGGCGGGTCCAGTTGAGGGCCATGGAATCCGTCGTCTCCCCCGCCACGATCCAGAAGGGCGGCTCGTCCGTGAGGTCCCAGGCGATGATGGCGGTCTCGTCCCGGTACCGGCGCCCCAGTTCCGCGGCATGGTCCGTCTCGAAACGCAGCATGTCGTGGTCGGAGTGGGGGTTGCGGCCGTGGCGCCAGGGCACGTCCCAGAAGGCCTCGCCCACCTCGCCCCCGATGAAGAGGCTGGGGTGGAGGTAAATCTGGTACTTGTGGGCCAGGGAGATGAGGAAGTCCAGCTGCTTGAAGGCTTCGGGGTTGTAGTCGCCGGGGCGGGGCTCGAACCAGGCCCAGAGCATGTCGAAGCGCACCAGGGTGTAGCCCAGGTCGTGCATCTTGGCGAAGTCGGCCTCGATGTCCTTGGGGTCCCACTGGGTGGGCCACTGCATGGCGGCCTTGGCGGGCACCCAGTGGGCCCCCACGGGAATGAAGCGCTTGCCGTCCCGGGCGAACCAGGTCCCGTCCAGCTGGACCTTGGGAAGACGGGCCGCGGGCGGGGCCGCGAAGGCGGCGGGCAGGAAGGAGGCGAGGGCGATGGTGAGGGCCGTCAGGCGATGTCCTGCGGGGCGGGAACGGGGCATGGTGAAGTCCTTGGCGTCGGGGTCAGGGCAGGGGGGCCTGGATGAGTTCCATGATCCATTTTTCGGAGGGATGTTCGAGGTGGGACTGGTAGCCGTAGTACCGCCCGTTGAAGACGTGCTGGAAGAGGCAGGCGCGCTCCCCGGCCTGGACGGGGTTGCCGGTGACGGGTTCGTAGGGGCCCTCCAGGGCGGCGGACCAGAAGACCTTCACCTGCCATTCGCCGGCGGGGGGCGTGGCCCTCCGGCCCGGATAGATCTCGGTGACCAGATAGTAGGCCCCTTTGCCTTCGCCGAGGGCGTTCTTCACGTAAAGCAGGGTGGGAGCGGCGAGGGTCTCCGTGTCGTGGAGGAGGACCTTCTCAGGGGCCGTGTCCAGGTCCAGGACCGAATCGGCCTGCCGCAGGACGATGTCGAAGTGGTCGTCGTCGTTGCCGCGATAGAACAGGAACGCCACCTTGCCGCTCACGGGATCGCGGGTGAGGTTGGGGTTCTGGTTGCGGTTGCGGGGCGCGTCCTGGGGGGCCACCAGCTGCTTGACCTCCTTCAGGTGGATCCCGTCGTCGGAGGACGCGAGGACGATGCGGCTGCGGGGCGTGTCGTAGTCCCGGGTGATGGCGAAGAAAAGGCGCTTCGGATGGGCCGGGTCGGCCCCCGCCAGGACGGAGGTCCACCGGGCGTTCCTCCACAGGGGATTGCCCTTGTACTTGGTCCAGTGGACCAGGTCGTTGCTGCGGCACAGTCCGGTGCCCCTCCCCTCGTTGAGCCCGTAATAGCCCCAGTACCGGTAGCCCCCGCGGTTCAGTTCCACCACCGACAGGGTGTGGGGCTGCTCATTGCCCTCCCAGGGCTGGGGCGTGGGGAGGATGCGCACCGGTGCGGTCAGCTTGAGGTAGGGCACGCCCTGGGCGGCCAGCGCCATGCCCGTGGCGAGCACGGCGAGGATCGCGGAGAGCGGATGGAGGCTGCGGGGCATCGGGGTCTCCTGGGGGGGGTCAGAACCGGTAGGTGGCGCCGAACTGCACCCAGGCCGGATTGATGCCGCCCTGGCGCACGAGGGGGGTGCCCGTGCCGTCCGTGATGTCGCCGGAGAGATCCTTCCCGGCCAGTTCGGTCTGCTGGAGCATGACCTCCACGGACCAGGCGCGGGAGACGCGGTAGTCCAGGCCCAGGCGCAGGCCCAGCTTGACGCCCTTGACGCTGTGCATGGGGAAGTGGTGATCCACGTCCAGGGCGTCCGCCGTGTTCTCCGTGCCCGAATTGGACATGGTGTAGGTGTTCATGGACAGGCCCACCAGGACGCTGAGGGCCTGGCTGGGGGTGGCGATGCGGATGTCCCCGTGGAGCTGGTAGAGCATCAGGCTGGTCTTGAGGCCGAAGCGTTCCTGGCCCGGCATGAACCCGATGGCCAGGCCGGCCCGGGCGGGCACCTCGGTGCCGTAGAGGCGGGTGTCATAGTCCACCGCGGCCATGAAGGCGGTGGTGGCGTTGGTGGCCTTCTTGAGGCTGTCCAGGCCCTGCACGAGGCTCCCGGTGACGGAGAAGCCCTGGGCGGCCAGGGGGAGGGCCAGGAGCGGAAGGAGGAGGGTTCGGATGCGTTTCATGATGGCTCCTCAGAACTTGAGGCCGATGTTGAAGGACCAGGTGCGCCCGCGGTCGTAGTAGCTGCTGTCCCCCGCGTAGCCCCAGGGATGGTTGGTGAACTGGCCCAGAGGCCTGCCGACGATGGGCGTGTTCGCGCCGGTCCAGTCGCTGGCCGCATCGGAGCCCCAGTCATAGATGTGGTTCCGGGAGATGCGGTTGAAGGGGTTGTCGATCTGGATCTCGACCATGAGCATCAGCTTGTTCATGAGGGGCAGCTGGCCCTGGAGCTTCATGGCGATGTCCAGGTTGTCGCCGTAGTCCGAGGAGAACCCGTTCAGGCCGCCGTAGTAGATGTTGTAGCGCGGGCTGGCGGTGCCGTTGGCGGAGGCCACGGCGTCGATGGCGAAGACCGGCAGGTCCACCGTGGTCCCCCCGCTGGTGTAGGGGAGCGTCGCGAAGGGGTTGACCGAATCCCACATGGCCTTGGTGCCGGCGTAGGTGCGCTGGCCGTTGTTGTAGAGCTTGGCCATGACCGAGGCGGACACGTTGCCCTTGCCCACGGGCTGCTCGTAGGTGAGGTGCACGTTGAGCATGTGCTGCCGGCTCAGGAGGGCGTCGGTGGGTCCCCACACCGAGGGATCCACGGGCAGCTTGAGCTTCTCCGCGCGGAAGTTGTAGTAGTCCAGCTCCCCGGACATGCCGTGCTCCACCGAGTAGCTGAAGTTGCCGCCGAAGGTGAGGTGGGCCGAGAGCTGGTCCTTCCATGAGATTTCGATGCCCTTGTAGTCCCGGTGCTGCTCGGAGTTGATGAAGAGCTGCGTCTGGTTCCAGGAGAAGGGCTGGCCCGTCACGGGATTCCGGACGAGGGTGAGGTACTTGTAGGGGTCGGAGGGATCGTACATCCCCTCATGGGTGCCCGAGACCCAGTCCTTGCGGAAGGTGCGGCTGACGAGGCTGACCTTCAGGGAGCCCCGGTCGTAGTTGCGGGTGTAGCCCAGGGTGAACTCCAGGACGTAGGGGACCTGGAGGCCGCGGGTCTGCATGGTCTGGTCCAGGGCCACCACCGATTCGGGGGTGGTGCTGTAGTTGTCGGGGTTGATCAGTTCGTCGTAGCTGACCCACCGGACGCCGTACTGGCCGTTGTCGGTGCCACCTCCGAGGGCGTCCACCGGGGGCTGGGGGTTCTCGGGATGGCGGGAGCTGTAGCCCGCGCCGTTCCAGGCCCGGACGTTGCGGCTGAACCAGCCGTTGGTGCGGAAGAAGCTCGCGAAGTCGTCGGAATAGCGGCTGGCGAGCTTGGCCGCGCTGAAGGAATAGACCTCGGCGTTCTTGCCGTCGGGGTTGTACTTCACCTGGAAGCGGGGCTCGGTGATGTTGTTGTCGCACTGGGTCTTGCCGTTGGTGTCATGGACGAGGAAGCGGTTGTAGCGCAGGCCGGCCATGATGTTCCAGCGGTCGTTGATCGTCCAGGTGTCGTTGAGCCACAGGGCAGTGCTGTTGTTGTGCGACTTGGAACCCAGGACGTTGTACTGCTCGATGTGGGCGCTGGGGCCGTAGATGGCCTGCTGCCACAGGGTGAGGTTGTCGTCCGGGCCATAGGGTCCCGAGGGGATCAGGGGACTGGCGTCGGAGGTGTAGAAGACCGGGAAGAGGTACCCGCTGGCGTCCATGTCCGACTTGCTGGGGTCGCGGATGAAGCCGCCTTCCATGACGCCGTAGTTCCGGTTCCGTTCGCGGCCGAACTGGTTCTGGGTCTGGAAGAACTCGCCCCCGAAGTCGATCTCGTGCTGCCCTTTGAGGTCCTGGAAGGTCTTCAGGTTGACGGTGTAGGTGAGGTTCTCCACCACGCTGGGCGTATAGCTGCTGGACATGCGCAGGGTGTCGAAGGGGCCGAAGTAGGCGGACCTTCCGCCCGAACCCGCGTAGCTCTGGGGATCGTCGGGCGCGTAGATGCGCTTGTAGGGGTCGCCGGAGCTCAGCAGGGAGAACACGAAGACCGGGTAGGTGGTCGGACCCTGCACGTCGTGCTGCTCCAGGCCGGCCTTGGCGACCTTGGCCTCCAGGAACCAGTTGCTGCCGAAGGAGCTGTTCCAGTTGAGGGTGTAGGCCCGGGTGTCCGTGACGCCGTCGCCCACGAACTCCTTGTTGATGGCCTCGCCCAGGCCCGAGGCGAACTGGCCGGTCATGCCCGAGTTGGTGGTCTTGCCGTAGAGGTAGGTGATGTTGAAGTTGTGGGCGACGCCGACCTGGCCGGAGAGCTTGCCCTGGAGGTGGGTGTACTTGGAGGAGGTGGGGACGATGGTTCCGTTGTCGCTGGCCGTGAGGTCCACCGGGCCGAAGTTGGTGGGGTAGGCCGATACGCCCGGGACAACGGTTCCAGAGGTGTCCACGCCGCCCCGGAGCACGTTGTCCACGCCGGGGTAGAGGCCCCAGGTGATCTCGGGGTATTTCATGTACTGCTCCCAGTTCCCCGGGAGGTTCTGCCAGGTGGTTCCGTTGTCCAGCGACTGCTGCATCACGGCGGGTGATCCCCATCCCAGGCGCGCGGTGCCCGCGGCCGCGGGCTGGAACCGGGCCCCCACGAAGAACCACAGGCGGTCTTTGACGATGGGCCCGCCCAGGGTGACGTCGGTGTAGTGGGAGTAGCCTTCGCCCAGGCCGGACTCCGCAGCGGCGACGCCCGCCGAGGAGCCGTGGGGCAGGTTGGTGGTCCAGGAGGGACGGTTGATGAAGGCGCGGACGGTGCCTTGGAAGGTGTTGGAGCCGGTCTTGGTGGCGATGTTGAGGGCGCCGCCGGTGGTGCGGCCATAGCGCGCGTTCAGCTGGGACTGCACCACCTGGACATCCTCGATGGTGTCCGGCAGCGGGTCGAAGATGACGTGGCGCCCGCCGCTCATGCCGGTGTCGTCCTTGACGTCGATGCCGTCGACGGTAAAGTTCACCTGNNGGTTGCTCTGGCCGGCGGAGCTGCCGCCACGGATGTTGTAGGCGTAATCGCCGCCGCCCGTGACGCCCGGGGCCAGCTGCGCCGCGCCCCCGAAGGACCGGTCCGTGGGCAGCATGGTCAGCTCCTCCGCGGAGAAGTTGGTGGCCACCTTGTCGTCCGCCTTGGATTCCTGGACGATCTTGGCCACGACCTCCACCACGGTGCCCTGCTCACGGATGGGCTTGAGGGCGAAGTCGAAGGTGAGGTTGGCCCCCAGGCCCACGCGCACGGCCTGGGCGGTGCGGCCGAGGAAACCCTCGGCGCTGACGCGGATGGTGTAGTTGCCCACCGGAAGGAGCTGGGCCCGGTAGTTGCCGTTGGCGTCGGTGCGCAGGACCTTGGCCTGGAACAGGGCGGTGCTTTCCAGCGAGACGCGGGCCCCGGCCAGCGGCTTGCCGCCGTCGCCCAGCACCCGGCCGCTGAGGGATCCGGTGGTCACCTGGGCCAGGAGGGTCGTTCCGCCCGCGAGCGCGGCCGCCAGGGCGGGGAGGGTGAGGAGGGAGGTTCTTCGCATGGCGGCCTCCTCAGAAGTGGAACGTGTAGCCGAATTCGACGTGGGGGATCACGCGGTTCGACTTGGTGAGGGTGTCGCCGGGGAAGGCGTTGTGCGGCGAGATGCGCCCGACGGTGGGATCACTGTACGGATCCGTGTCCAGGGCGTAGGAGGTGGCCGTGCCGGGGCGGTGGAGGTAGTCGAGGGCCGAATAGTTGAGGAGGAGGATGTTGAGCTCGATGCTGGAGTGGTCTCCCACGCGGTAGATCACGCCGGCATAGGGGCTGACCTTGACGCCGCCGGAAACGGGGGTGCCGGAATAGGTGTCCCGCCAGGAGTCCGGGTTGGCCGCGGTCCAGTCCTGACCCTGCATGTCGCCCACGTACTCGTGCTTGAACTGGGTGCCGCCCACCATCAGGCCGGCCTGCCAGCTCCAGTCCTCGTCGAATTTGCGCTCGAAGGAGAGCCTCAGGGCCAGGCCTTCGATGGTGTTGCGCCGGGAATCCCCCGAGCGGTCGAGGTTGACGGGCGAGAGCGGCGCGGGCGCGAGGCCATGGACCGGCTCGATGTACTGGTCGCCGGCCTTGTAGAAGTAGCCGACTTCCAGGCCGACTTTTCCGGCGGGGATGCGGTAGGCGAAGTTGAAGCCCAGGCTCAGGGAGGAGGGGCGGAGCTTGTCCTTGGTCACGAGACCGTAGCCCGTGCGGAGCTTGAAATCCCGGGTGACGGCGGGCTCCTCCGCGCGGAGGGCCGTCGCCGCGAGGGCCAGGGCGAGGCAGGGGATGATGGGCAGGTGTCGGCGCATACGCACGCTCCTCTGCGGCCCTTGGGGCCGCGGGGTCAACCGGGATGATGTCGGCGCGACCACTGCGCGCCCGTGGGTTCAGGTACCTCGTTGTGGTGTGTGGAATCGCGTGCCGTCAGCCGAGACGCTGGCGGCCCGTGTAGAAGGTGAAGCGATCCCCGCGGTAGAGGGAATCGACGCATTCGATGACGTCGTAGTTGGCGGTGAAGGTGGTGCGCCGGGCCTCGAGGACGGGCCGGCCCACCTTCATCTTCAGCAGCCCAGCCTCGTGCTTGGAGGCGGTGCGGGATTCGAGCTCGGCGTCGGCCCAGGTGGGGGTGATGCCATAGCGGTCGCGGAGGACCGTGAAAAGGGACTGGACGGCGAGGTCCTCCTCCAGGAGGCCCGGGCAGAGGCTGCAGGGCAGGTGCGCGGTCTCCACCGCCACCGGCTCGCCGTCGGCGAGGCGCAGGCGCTTGAGGAGGTAGCCGCGGCGGCCTTCGGCCAGGTTCAGGCGGGTGCGCACGTCCTGGTCGGGGTAGACCTCCTTGAAGAGCAGCACCTGGGAGCTGGGCGTGAGGCCGCGGGAGCGGATGTCCTCGCTGAAACTGCCGAACCCCGAGATGTCGCGGATGCGGCGGGAGGCCACGAAGGTCCCCTTCCCCTGCTGCCGGTAGGCCAGGCCCTGGTGGACCAGATCGTCCAGCGCGCGCTTGGCCGTGATGCGGCTGACGTTGTGGCGCTCGGCCAGATCGGCCTCCGTGGGCAGCTGCTCACCGGGCTTGAGGAACCCCGACTGGATCTGTTCGAGGATCCCTTGTTCGATCCGGTAATACATGGGGAGTTGGACTTGGGGCATGCGGTCGGCCTCGGGGTGCTGGTGTTATGATGATATATCAACCAGATGATTTGTGGAAATTATGGACTCGGCGAACTCAATGTCAAGGGTAGATGGGTTTGCGCCGCCTGCGAAAGTCTTTTCCCGGAAGGAAGGCGGGTTGGGCTTCGCCCAGCCCGGCACAAGGGGTTCCGGGTGGCCGGAATTGCGCGGGCGAGGTCTTGACGGGGGGACTGATCTCCCCATAGTTGATATATCATCATAACACCACACCCCTGCGCAAGCCATGGGAGGTTCCCGTGAAATTCGAGATTCCGGTTCGATGTTCCGGCCTGGCCCTGTTCCTGGCCGCCAGCGCCCTGGTGGGCCAGGAGACCACGGGGTCGCTGTCAGGCGTGGTGCGTGGCCCGGGCGGGGCGCCGGTGGCCAACGCCCGGGTCGCCCTGGAGAGCCCGGCCCTTTTCCAGCCGCGGGTCCTGCGCACGGATGCCAAGGGGGCCTACCGGGCCCAGCTCCTCCCCGTGGGCAACTACACCGTCAAGGTGAGCGCCGAAGGCTTCGTGGGCCGCACGGCCACGGGGGTCCGGGTGGGCCTGGGCACCAACAACGCCATGGACTTCCTGGTGGCGCCCGTGAAGGAGCAGGGCGCCGTGGTGGAGGTCGTGGATTCCGTCGTGCGCGAATCCAAGGCCGACGACAAGGTGGCCACCAACTTCTCCGGCGAGTCCCTGACACTCCTGCCCTCGGACAAGTCCTGGGACAGTGTCGCCGCGCTGGCTCCGGGCGTCACCGGCGGCGGCGACGGGCCCCTCAACATCCGCGGCGGCAGCACGGCGGGGCAGGGCCACAACCGGAGCGGCGGAGGCGGCTATTCCCAGGTCAACTACACCATCGACGGCATCGACGTGAAGAACGACACGGGCTTCCAGGGCGATTCCGCCTTCGGTGCGACCCTGTTCGACGCCCTCCCCGACTCCATCGAGGACGTCCAGGTGATCCAGTCGCAGCTGAACGCGCGCTACGGACGCACCAACGGCGGCGCCATCAACGTCGTCACCAAGAGCGGCTCCAACACCTTCGAGGGGACCATCCGCACCTTCGTGAACCGTCCCTCCTGGACCACGAACCTGCCCAAGGGGTCCGTGGGAGGCCTCTCCCAGTCCGAGATCAACGCCTCGGAGAACTACTCCCGCTACACGGACATCACCTTCAGCGGGCCCATCATCAAGGACCGGCTCTGGTTCTTCGTGGGGACCCGGTTCCAGCCCAGCGTCTCCGGCACGGCGCGCCTCGGCTGGGGCAGCCCCGCGGTGATGCAGCGGTACGAAAACGGCGGCTGGACCAACCTCCCGGGCGACTGGGAGCAGTACATGAAGTATCCCCTCACCACCTGGGGCCTCTACCCCCAGGTGGACGCGGTCCTGCGCGGCGGGTACGGCCTGGACGGGCAGGCCGTGCCCGGCATGGCCGCGTACCCGGCGGGATTCGCCAACGCCGACCTGCGCCAGAGCGACAACGGCGCCATCATCCCCGCCAACACCCGGTTCGGACGCTACCAGGCCAAGCTTACCGGCCAGGTGAACCCCGACAACGTCGTCTCCCTGACCATGCTCTACGCCAAGACCAACGCCGGGGGCTACACCGGCGAGCGCCTGACGCCGCCCATCACCTCCATCAACAAGGCCTTCGTGGGCGACGCCCTGACCCGTCTCAACGCCTACACCCTGAACTGGAACAGCACCCTGGGGGCGCGGTGGTTCCTGGAGGCCAAGGTGGCGCGATCCCAGGAGAGCACGACGGACGTGCAGGGGCCCACCACCTATCCCGTGGACATCCAGTCCACCCTGGGGACCGGGGACCCCACCATCCAGCTATATTCCGGGGACGACGGCCAGGCCCAGAACTGGGGCGGGCGGTCCGCCTACTTCGGCAACTTCTACACGCTGCGCTCCTCCAGCAGCATCACGCCCAACGTCGTCTCGAACCTCACCGCCACCTTCGACGTGAAGACCTTCCAGGAGGCCGCGGGCCAGCACGAGATCGACTTCGGCGCGGAGTTCTTCCAGACCGAGCACCAGTTCGGCCGTGAGCGGAACCGCAACTACTCGGTGATGGAGGGCGGCTGGATCAAGGACCCCACGAAATCCTTCCTGGACGCCTCGGCCTTCCTGTTCCCGGTGTACTACGCGAACGGGGGCGGCCTGACCCCCGTGGGCGACGACGGCCTTCCCGACGGCGCCCTGAGCCTCTACCAGCAGGATCTCTACGGCCCCAGCGCCAACATCGAGCAGTACACGGTGGGGGTGGCCCGGTCTCACAACAACAGCACGGCCCTCT